>CBDUKY010000259.1:0-5114 GCA_965367925.1 uncultured Pseudomonadales bacterium
CGAAGATCAAGAAGCCTCAAAAATCCGGCTCTATCATTAGCACAGCGAGCGTGGCTGCTGTTCAAGGCGGGCTTGGACCCCATGTCTATTCAGGGATTAAGGCTGGTGTGATTGGCTTTACCCGTTCTATTGCCCTTGAGCTTGCCGCTTTCAATGTGCGAGCCAATGCAATTTGTCCAGGCGGTATTGCGACAAATATTTTCAAACCGATGATTGATCCAGAAGGAAAGCTCAATGAAGCCACTGCGGATTTGATGCGGCCAGCACTCGCGAATTTACATCCAATTAAGCGATCTGGTGAGGCGTTGGATATCGCCAATATGGCGCTGTTTCTTGCGAGCGATGAATCTAGCTTTGTTACCGGCCAACATATGATTGTTGATGCAGGTTTAACAGCCTGTCGTCAGAGTCCAGAATCAATATTGCCCGAGACGGCGTAAGCGTGTGATCGAGGAGAGGACATCGCTATGACAAGTCGCCAATCAGCACCTCAAATCCGTGGTCAAATCGAACCTTCTGATCTTGGTTGGAAAAATGAGGTGCTTGATGACATTGTGGCACTTTGCGAAGCCAGTCAGAGCGCACAACTCTGTATCTGGCATCGACAAGGCGAGTTAGTTAACAAATCCTTTGATCCGGCGCCTGTCGATGTTTTCGCCGTACAAAAGGGTTTGTTGGCGATTCTATTCGGTATCGCGGAGGACAAGTACCTGTTAGAAGTCTGCGAGAACATGAATCATCACATTGATCCTGAATGGACCAATTTGTCACCATGGGATGAAGCCAAGCTTGGAATTGAAACCCTGCTAACAATGACCACAGGTATGGATGATGAACTTAATCCACTTGGCACCATCAATGAAACCTGGCGCTACAACAATACCGCCTACAATTATTTGAAAAAGATCCTATGTGTGCATACGGATCTGACCTTAAACCAACTTAGTCAGGCGTGGTTGTTCGATGTCCTTTGCATGTCAAAAACAAACTGGGTCGATCGTCCGGCACGCTTACCTGATGGCACACCTTTCACAGGTCTTACTTCTACCGCTGAGGATCTGGCGAAACTTGGTATGCTAGTGCTCAATGAAGGCCAATATGATGGCAGTCAGCTGGTGGCAGCGCATTTTCTAAAACAGATGGTAAAACCAGGCTCTGAACAAAATCCAGCCTGGGGATATTGCTGGTGGAATAATCACTCTAGTCACTACCTGATACCAATGCGTGAGGAAAAGGTACGTGAAGGAAATCTTATTCCAGAGGCCCCCAACGACCTGGTAGCGGCGAGAGGTATGTTGATGAATGGTCTCTATGTTGTACCCAGCCTTGACCTCGTGGTGGCGAGAACAGCCATGCCGAAAATGGACATAAAGTTAAATGCCGGGTTTGAAAGAGAACTATGGCGTCACATTATGCGCATGGTTTCTTGACCCGGATATGCTAAATCTAAACCAGTAAACGCTGGCTTTGGCAGCGGCTTAAAACCAGCTTACTATACAAGCTTGTCACTCCGTTATTGCAGGTGGACCATGAAAGTTCTTGTCGCCATGATGAGCCATGAAACCAATACCTTCTCGCCAGTACCGACCTTGTTGGAGCGGTTTGGCAGTGGTCAGCCGCCAATCCATGGCCAGGCCGCTTTTGATGGGATCCGACCTACTAAAACTGCGATGGGTGGTCTCCTTGATGTTGCCATTCGAAGAGGTGCAGAAATTGTCACTTCAATCGCCGCTGGTGCGCCACCGTCTGGGCCTGTAGATGATGAGGCTTATCAATATATGTCTGACACCATTGTCTCAGATGCAGCTGGCTGTGATGCCATTTTACTTGAACTACATGGTGCAATGGTCACCAACTCCCTTGAGGATGGTGAAGGTGCGCTGCTCACCAGATTAAGACAAACCTATCCGGATATTCCCATTGCTGTCGCACTGGATATGCATACCAATCTTTACCCAGCGATGGTTGAGCATTCCACGGTGATTGCTGGATTCCAGACCTACCCTCATGTGGATATGTTTGAGACTGGCGTGCGTGCCGCAACAGCACTATTTGATGCGCTAGAAGGAAAGACAACACCCACCATGGCCTGGGGCAATGCGCCGATGCTACCTCATGTTATGCGCCAGGGTACCGATGACTTCCCTAATAAGCAGCTTCAGGCCCGCGTGAGCGCCCTGGAAGAAAAAGAAGCAGTACTTGTTAGCCTGTTTACCGGCTTCCCTCACGCGGATATTTACAATGCTGGACTGAGTGTCTGTGTTGTTACTGATAACGATCAAGAAAAGGCGCAACGTATATGTGATGAATTATTGCAAATGGCCTGGGAGGATCGAGAGGCCTTTGTCTATCAGCCAGTATCGCTTGCGGATTCTATTGCTGACGCTGTCAGTGCAGCGAATGAGGCAGGGGAAGGGCCAATAATCCTGCTTGACCACTATGACAATACGGCCTCTGGTGGCACCATGGATACAACGGAAGTACTTGGTGAGATACTTAAACAAGGGTTGAGTGATGTAGCTGCCTTTGGCATTTATGATCCGCGCGCAGTCGCTGAGATGATTAAAGCGGGTGTTGGTGAAACTGTATCCATTCGTCTGGGCGCCAACCTGCCAATGGATGCCCTGGAAACCCAGAGCCAACCATTGCAAGTGACCGGGCGAGTCCGACTGATTTCTGATGGTAAGTTTACGGTAAAAGGCCCCATGGGGACGGGCAGTGTGATGAATATGGGTAACACTGTGGTTTTAGATACAGGAAAAGTTGAAATCATTGTGATCTCCAGACATATAGAACCCTATGATCTTGGTTGTTTTGAGAGTCTAGGCATTGATCCTCTGTCAAAGACCTACCTGATGCTGAAGAGTCGAATTCACTACCGCGCGACCTTCATGCCTATTGCGAAGAAAATCATTGAGTGTGCTGGGGTTGGTGTGTGTACCTCGGACTACACCCAGCTATCTTTTACGAAAGTACGTCGGCCAATCTATCCGCTAGACAACTTGAATATTGAGGATTTGAAACAAGGGTTTCCAACATCGTAAGGAGATATCCTGGTGAATAGTGACGAAGCGCTCGTCAGGCGCTGTTATACACTGGCCAAAGCTGCTGTGGACGCGGGTAACCATCCCTTTGGTGCCTTGTTAGTAATTGGTGGAGAAGTCGTGCTTGAAGCCCAAAATAGGGTCCTGACAGATCAGGATGTTACCCGTCATGCAGAGCTATCGCTGGTAAGTGAGGCATCAAGACAATTTGAGCCAGATCTATTAGCGACGGCAACCCTTTACACCAGCACTGAGCCCTGTGCGATGTGTTGCGGCGCAATCTATTGGGCTGGGATTCGAAAATTGGTTTATGGTGTTGGCGGCGATACCCTCGGTAAGCATGTTAATGAAGGCTTTGTTGTTAGCAGTCGATCATTGCTAGCATCTCATCAGGTGATAATTCGAGGTCCGGTGTTGGAATCAGAGGGGATGACCCAGCATTCGGCATTCTGGCATTGATAAGGGGGGTACATGCAGGACGAAAAAGGCCATGTTCGCTACGAAGGTGTAAAAAATGGTGTGGCGAGGATAGTTCTGGCAAGGGCGGAAATGCGCAATGCCCAGGACAAGGCAATGCTCTATGGACTAAATGACGCCTTTGATAAGGCGGCCCAGGATGACGATGCCAGAGTTATTGTGCTAGCTGCAGAAGGGCCCCATTTCTCCTCGGGCCATGACCTGACTGACCCTTCAACCATGGATGACTTTACGCCGGTTTCTAATTGGGGTGGTTTTAGTCTGCCGGGCTCGGAAGGCTACATGGCACAAGAACAGGAAATCTATCTTGGACTTTGCTGGCGCTGGAGAAACTTACCAAAACCCATTATTGCCGAGGTGCAGGGCAAGGTGATTGCTGGTGGTTTAATGCTGGTCTGGGTTTGTGACCTGATTGTTGCGAGTGAAGATGCGAGCTTTTCAGATCCCGTCGTGGCTTTTGGAGTAAATGGCGTTGAATATTTTGCTCACCCCTGGGAAGTGGGCGTTCGGAAAGCCAAGGAAATGTTATTTACTGGTGATGCAATCACGGCAGAGGAAGCGAAGCAGCTTGGCATGGTGAATCATGTAGTGGCTGGCGAAAAGCTAACAAACTTTACAACCTCGTTGGCCGAACGTATCGCAAAAAGACCATCCATGGGTTTGAAGCTCGCAAAGCAGTCCGTTAATCAGATGCAAGATGCACAAGGCATTTGGACAGCACTACAAGCTGCAATGTCATTGCAACAGCTAGGCCATGCAAACAATAATCAGGTTTTTGGTATGTCTGTTGATCCCGCCGGGGCTGAAATAATTCGTCGCGAGGCCAAACAACCTCGAAAAGATCGTTAGGCCAGAGTTTGAGAAACAAAATAGCCATTGTCATCGATCCCTGGGATTATCCTTTTAACGGTACGGTGGTTTCTACGCGAAGGTTCATCAATGCCCTTGATTCGGTGTTCGAGTTCAAGCTATTTTCGACGCCAGATCCTACCCTAACGCCAGATCCCAGAATGGCCATTTTCCCGAAACTCTCGATACCTGGTTTTAACCGAATTATCGACAGTATGCGGGCACCCTTGTCAAAGCCATCGGCAGCCCTTTTAGATAAGGCCCTTACCGATGTTCAGTTGCTCCATGTCCAGTTTCCACTATTTCTAGGTTATGGCGCGATTCGTCGTGCAAAGAAAAGTGATATTCCGTGTATTTGTTCCTTCCATATTCAGCCTGAAAATTTGCTACGTAATCTCGGGATACAATCAGTATTTCTATCCCGGTTACTGTACAAACTTTTTCTATGGGCTTTTTACAATCGTGTTGACCTGGTTATCGCGCCATCTCAGTTTGCGGCCAACCTGCTAAAGAGCCATGGCTTACGTCAACCGGTGGTGGTCCTATCTAATGGTGTGCCTGATAAGTTTTTAACCGTTAAACATAGCCCCATGCGCGATCGCAACTTTAAGGTTTTGTCAGTTGGTCGATTAGCCGCGGAAAAACAGCATGTGACCATGTTAAAGGCGATTGCAAATTCACGATTTAGAAATGAAGTGGAGTTAGTGATTGTAGGTACCGGTCCTCTAGAGAGGGAGCTCAAAG
>CBDUKY010000260.1:0-5106 GCA_965367925.1 uncultured Pseudomonadales bacterium
TGGCTATAGATATAGTCTTCACCGCGCGCTGCCATCAGACCCACCGCCGCCGCAGAAGTGATACCACCTGCACATAGCCCCATGAGATTGATTTTTTCCTGGCCGCTTATACTGCGAACAACCTCGACCGCTTTGATGATTGCCTCGGCATAGGTCTCGATCGACCAGTCCCGGTTTTCAACCGTTGGATTGCGCCAACTGACGGCATAAACCGTAATACCTTTGTTCAGCATTTCCTGGAACAGGCTTCTATCAGGGGTCAGGTCACCGAGATAAAAACGATTCACCTGACTAAATACATAAAGAAATGGACGCTCATGGACCTGCTCGGTGAGGGGTTCATATTGCATGAGCTCCAACACCTCGTTTCGAAACACCACCTTACCTTTGGACGTTGCCACATCACGACCAATAACAAAGCCGTTACGGTCAGCAACGGCTGGATAGCCGTAATTATTGCGGAGATCATCCAGGTAGTTATTGAGGCCCTTGATCAGGCTCTCACCACGGGTATCAAACAATGTGCGGAGTGCAGTTGGATTGCTGTAGAGCATGTTCACCGGAGCAATCAGATCTTTCAGGATAGAAACAAGATAGCGTGCTCGCTTCTCGTTCATACCATCAATTTCGCTCTTTTCGATCCAGGTATCGAGCGCATTACCCACAGCCAGATAATATTGGCCAAGCCGCTTGTAAAACGGGTTTTCTTGCCAGGCAGGATCTGAAAAGCGGCGATCTGTTTGCAGGTCCAGGCTACTAAAGCCCATGGTGATCGCAGCAACATCGGTCATCAGTTGCTGCCAGACATCTGCTAAAGCCTTTGGATGGCGACTGAGTTGATCGACGAGTTCTTGTAGGGCTTGCAGGATCTCTTCCCTGTCTATCCCCATGGCAAGGTTCAAGGCGACGCCCTGGTTTCTTCCGTCTCTCAGTTCTTCAACCGCTTCAACCACGCCCAGACTCCTGTAGAAATGTTGTCGCTTTTAAGGTGACTTAGGTGTGGTTGTACATCAAACGATTTGGCGACGCAACGACCAAAGCCAGACACCTGTTTTTATAGATGCTGATCGTCGTTAAAGTAAACGAGATTTGGCGAATCACCGATTTGCAGATGGCTATAGCCCGTATTCGACATATGGAAATCGAAAAATGGAAAACAGTTTCCGTTCATTAATGTCGCAAGCAAAATCCCAAATGCGGCACCATGGCCAACTACTGCAACGGTTTCACCAATATGATTGCTGGCGATCTCATTGACCGCATTCAGCATCCGATCACGGACCTGATTAACGGATTCACCATTGGCAGGTGCATAGTCCTGATTTTCAGCAATTCGGTTAAAGAACGCATGTTCTGTGGCCAGGGTCTCATAGTGCACCCCTTCGAGATCACCAATACCGTATTCAATCAGGTCTGGGTGAGCAACGGGCGCCTTACTCAGATGCTGCCCAAGGGCCTCAGCCGTTTTAACAGTTCGCTTTAAAGGACTGCTATAAATACTTGATATATCTGGATATTTCTTGGACACAACAAGCCCCATTTTTGCTGCTTGTTGATGTCCAAGATCAGTTAACTCACCGTCTGTTGTGCCATACCAGCGCTTTTCTACATTGGCCGTAATTTCGCCATGTCGTATCAATATAAGATTCGTTACCACTCGCCAATATTCTCCATAGAAACCCATGGTTCCGCAGGTGCAAGTGCATCACCGGCCTGCAGTAACTCAATCGATATGTTGTCTGGTGAACGAACAAATGCCATATGTCCGTCTCTGGGCGGTCGATTGATGGTGACGCCGCCGTCCATCAAACGCTGGCAAGTTTCATAGATATTCTCAACCCGGTAGGCAAGATGACCAAAGTTACGACTCCCCTCGCCTAACTCGTCACCGTCCCAGTTGTAGGTCAATTCAACCTGTGCATCACTGTCACCCGGTGCGGCGAGGAAAACCAGGGTAAAACGGCCCTGTTCACTATCGTAGCGACTCAGTTCTTCCAGCCCTAACTTGTCGCAATAGAAGTCTAAAGATGCATCAATGTCTTTGACGCGCACCATGGTATGTAGATATTTCACATCATTGTCCTGCATTTAAAAACGCAAGCATAGTGATGCGCAGCGATTGATACAACCGGCGGTCATTGGATTTAAGCGCTACTTAGCTGTGAAGTAGAAGCGCTAGAGATTATTCTTAATTGGCGCTGATGCGTGGCCTTGCGAGCGCCGTCTCAGGCAGCATGGCCATTTTTTGCGCCATCACATTTCGCTTTATCGAGGTAGATGAGGTTCGCGCGTTATAGAAGACCTGAATAATCTTCTTCCCCTTTGCTTTGAGGTAGGCTTCCACATCCTTATTGTGCGGATTCTTGCCCCAGTCCTCGCCGATCACAAATACATCGACATCAAGGGCCTGACAGGCAGAGACATATTCAAGTTCATAGTAGGGTCGGACTCGATCGACGCATCCAAGGGCTTCAAGCATTTCCAGCCGCTGATCAAGGGGTATCACAGGCACATTTGGCTTGTAGGAATTGACCACCTGATCCGAGGCAACGCCAACGACCACTTCATCACCAAAGCTACTGCACTGTTCGAGTAGTGCCAGATGTCCAACGTGTAATAAGTCAAAAGTACCAACCGTATAAACAAGCATGCTAATTTAGTGCTCCAAAATGAGGGGAAAGATCTACCGTGTCTAGCCAGGTTGAGACTTCTCTAAACGAGCCTCCAGCCATAGATAACAGTGATCAGCAGGGTATAACCGATAAGCAAGCGGACATTGAGTGGTTTGCCGGAGAGCTTCGGGGTCTTTAAGGTCGAGACATTCAAGGCTGCGAGACCAAGACAGCTTGCGTACAAAACGCCGGTGAAAATAGACTCACCGAGTACACCTTCAAAAATAAAAACAAAAACAAGAATCAGACTATTGTTGTCGAGGGCAAGGCCCGTGTACCTGGCCCCATCGTCCAGACCGAAGGTGGCAAAGTAGCTGAGTCGCAGCGCACTGGCTGCGAGCATAACGAATCCACCAATCAGAAAGACTGGCTCAAAGCCACCATAGCTTAAGAGCAATATTGCTGGTGTCACGCCGTAGCTAATAATATCAATCAGCACATCTAGCTGACCGCCAAAATCACGGTCATTGCCGGTTCTACCGGACATTCTCCTGGCGATGAGTCCATCAGCCCAGTCGAAAAGTACCGCCCAGACCATGCCAATCATTGCCGCATCAAAAATACCGACAATGCTGAAATAGATTGCACCAAGGGTACAAGCTAGACCCGCCAGGGAACACAGATTAGGGAGGTCTTTCACATAGGAAAGAATTGTCGGCTGGTTGATTAGCGGCCTGGGGTTAGTTGTGGCTTCTTGTGAGGTCATCAATGCTTCTCGTGCAAATACTGCTGCACGAGCGTCCTTTATTTATCTTCAACCTTCTCAAGTACAGCTTGCTCGCTAACCCGCTCTGCGTACTTAAGGGCATCTGCTAGTCGATCATATTTATGAGACTGGAAGTGAAAAACCGATTTCGTCTCTGCAGTAATCCCATATTTCATCATCAATTGATTTTCTTCGTCGGTCATCGGTGCTTCTCCAAAATGAGCGCGCAGGGCGTATCGCAACTTGCAATAAAAGCCGTACACAAAAGTAAGCCGGCCAATAAGCCAGGCTAAGGTGAAATCATTAGAAAGCCGATGAACTGGCGAGTATTCAAACTCGAGAGAGGATCGGAACAGAGTTCCTAGTGGCCAGAGCTTACGCTATTTCGGCGCGCAAAGCGCGAACTGATTACGAAATAGCGTGTGCCCGGTGTTAGTCACGTGTTGGCAGGTCGTCGGTTCGGCTACCAAGCTGGTCACCGAAATATTCAATAAGTTCAACGATATGACCGTCAGGGTCCGCAAAGCAAACCACACCCTTTACACCAATCACCTCATCGGGTGGGCGTATTGGTTGTGTTGGTGTGAGTCCACGGCTGACGAGGTCCGTATAGGCTTCCTGCACATTCTCGGTTAAGAGGGCCATAATCCGCGGAATGCGTTCGGCCAATGGTCGGCCATCATTTTCGTTCGTCCAACGAGGCTTGACCCACTCGATCAAATCAAGCCGGGTTTGCAGTTCATCATCGTGGGGCAATACAAGTTGCATTGCCCTGCCCTGTGCGCCTGGCTGCATATTGAAATTAGCACCGACAAAGTCAGGCCATTCAACATTTCGGTTATCCTTGATCACCTCGAAACCGAAGTGACCATAGAATTCAGCCGTCGCCTCAACATTTGTACAAGGCAGCACGAAATGAAATATCGATCTTGCTTTCCAGTTAGCCATACCCCTTACATCCTCCAACCTAAACGAACCCCATAGGTTCTTGGTGGATAGTAGCTTTCAAAGCTGTTGTTACCGGTAGACAAACCATCAGATACCGTCAATCCTCTTAAGTTGTCATCATCACTGATGTTTTTAACAAAGGCATCAACGAGCCACTTGCCTGACGGACTATTCCAGACTAAACGCGCATCACTGGTAGAAAAGCTATCTTCCTTGTGACGATCGACATTCTGAACCCGATAGTAAACTTCATCCTGCCAGTAGTAATCGAACCTGACCAACAGATCACCATTTTGGCCTAGCTGCCATTCGTATTGTGCTGACAATCCTATGGTGTACTCAGGGGCACGGTTAAGCGTGTCACCAGAAAGATCAATGACCGGCGTAAATTGATAATCATCAAAGGTTGCATCCAACCAGGTAAGGTTAACGTTCAAGGTCAGACCCTCAACTGGTAAGAAGGTAGATTCAATTTCCAGACCGTCAATGCTCGCCTCGGCAGCATTGTCAGTGGTGAAGGATGTAAACTCCAGGAAGTTAACCTGAAGATCCTTGTAGTCATTACTAAACAAGGCAACGTTTACCTGGGCCCGGTTTTCCCAGAACTGGGATTTGATGCCCACTTCCAGCGAGTCCACCTTCTCAGGATCGAAGGCGTCGAATTGCCCCATGGAATATCCACCGCCCTTGTAGCCGTGAGAATAGGAAGCGTAACCAAGCACATCGTCAGAGATAAACCAGTCCAACGCGAGCTTGCCACTCATTTCGCTCCAGTCCTCA
>CBDUKY010000261.1:0-5096 GCA_965367925.1 uncultured Pseudomonadales bacterium
AAACTACATTATTGTTTTGCACAGTGATGGTACGACAGGTGAATATCATCACCTACAGCAAAACGGTTCTCTGGTTGAGGTTGGCGAAGAGGTGAAAGCGGGCCAGCATATAGGCTACTCCGGTAATACAGGGTTTTCTTCCTTGCCACATTTGCATTTTGCAGTATATCGACCAGGGCCTTCAGGTGAGTTTGAATCCTTACCTTTCGTCTTTGAACGTCGCTAGATTCGTATTTATGCAGCAACAACGATTGTCTCGCTGGGCTGGATTGGAAAATACAAGGTGACATGGCATGCTGCGGGCTTGCTTGAATAGATGTGAGTCTTGTTTTGATATCCAAAAAGGTCAGCCGTATAAGCGCGGTTCTAATGATGATAGCTATGGTTGGCTGTAGCCAGGAATCTGTACAATTTCCTCAGCAGAGTGCCGAACTGCGGGCTAAGAGTATGGTTAAGTGGGCGAGAAGTTGCGCCCTCTGTCATGTTAACGGTGAGGGTGGGGCGCCGAAAGCTGGTGATATTAAGGCCTGGGAACCAAGACTTGCACAATCTAATGCGACACTACTTGCGCACATGGTAGACGGGTTTAATCGAATGCCACCTCTCGGCTATTGCATGGACTGCTCTGAGGCGGATCTATTTGCCATGGTTGAATTTATGGCTGGTGTGAATAGCACTGGGATAGCGGGTGCGGAGAAATGATTTCTCGCCGTCGATTCTTGCTAGGTAGCCTTCTAAGTCTATTTGCTAGTCAATTGCAGGCAGGGACCTCACAGCTACCCTGGCGTAACTGGTCGGGCGGGCAAAGATCAAACCCTGTGAGCCGATTTGCGCCGACAACCGAAGATGAACTGGCGAGCATCTTGCCGGGTCTTGTGGGTGAGATTCGACCTGTCGGTGCAGGCCATTCATTTTCTCCGCTAGTGCCAACGGACGGTAATCTGCTGGTGTTAGATAACTTGTCTGGATTAATCAGCCACGACAATGAATCCAGGACAGCGGTGTTTGGTGCTGGTACCAGACTTGGTGATGCGGGACCATTATTGGACCAGGTTGGACAGGCGATGTTTAATTTGCCTGATATTGATCGTCAAACAATTGCCGGTGCTATCTCTACCTCAACCCATGGAACAGGTTCTGATTTAAAGTCTTTGTCCGGCTATGTCACAGAGCTTCGATTGGTCACGCCCGCTGGCGACATATTAGACCTCTCGCCTGAAGATGGTGATTTATTCAAGGCGGCAAAGGTAAGTCTTGGTGCCCTTGGTGTGATCACCAGAGTAGGTTTTCAAAATAGATTGCCGTTTAAATTGAAGTCAATGAGCTGGATAGAACCAACAGCAGATGTCATAGAAAGCTTCGCGGAGCGATGCAAACAATATCAACACTATGAATTTATGCCCTTCCCCCATGCGGACTACTCGTTGATTATTGCGCACGCGGAAACTGATGAAAACGAGATGTTGCCACCTCCTGAAGAAGATCCAGGTGATTTGTTTGCCATGCTAAATCTTGTCCCCGTCGCGATACGTCCTTTTGTGTTTAATCGCTTGCTTCAGAATGTGCCAGCAAGTGAGGGTGTGGAGCCATCATTTCGCGCGCTGACAAATGTGAGAAATGACAGGTTCAATGAGATGGAATATTCAGTTCCGGTCGAGGTGGGGCTTGAATGTGTTAGAGAGGTGCTACAAACAATTTCAAAAAGGGGTTTGGATGTGGTCTTCCCTTTGGAATATCGTGTTGTTGGTGCTGATGACTGTCTACTCAGTATGTTCCATGAGTCCGAGCGAGCATCTATATCTATACATCGCGTTGCCTCTGAGGATTTCAAACCCTACTTTGACGAAATAGAACCGATATTTTGGAAGTATGGTGGTCGACCTCACTGGGGGAAGGTGCATTCAATGCACTATGAGGCGTTGCGTGGGGTTTATCGACAGTTAGATGACTTTGTTGCCATCCAAAAACAGCTAGACCCGAAAGGCCAGATGCTCAATAAACATCTGGCCAGGGTTTTAGGCGTTGCCTAGTCCGTTAGCGCTGCAATGATATCGTCGATAATATCATCAGCCTTTGCTCGCATTTGTTCGTCCGTTGCATCCTGAATCGGATGTTTGACGAACACGCGACGCGCATCAATGAGCCCCAGCGCTTTTGCCTGGGTTTCTGCCGCTTCAACAAATTCTTCCGAGGCAACGGAGACTGAAGCGATTCCTTGAATTTCAAACCATACCGTGTCATGCAAACTGCACGTGGTACAGGAGCCTCAGTCGGCGAGTGCTTCGATCACGAAGTCATTGTCTGACTTGATTTCCTGGCGCAAATCATCCGGTGCTGGCTTGGTGAATGTTGGCTTAGCATAACGATTAATTTTTACATCCGGCAGGCGGCTGGCGATCAAAGTTTCGATTTGATCCAGTAGCACATTGCCACGAGGTTTTGAAATATCTAACAAGGCAACGCTGCCGCTAATACTACCTGTTCGTGGTGTTAGCTGGCGTGTGACAGGTACCTTCTCGTCTGTCGGGTCAAGAATGGTCGTCATACATTACTCCTCTATTTTCTTTGAAACAGAAATTGTCCCAATTGGGCCAGTTGCCCAGCCATGGAATGCGCCGGAAAATTTACCAGCGTCAGCGCCTGCGACGACAATATGAATATCATCGACGGAGCGGAATTTTGCTACCTGACTGGTTTGCTTCTCGGGTTTCATCTTAGCGAATCTATCAGCTGGAATGCCAACGCCAGATTTCTCGTTTTGTACAAGCTCAGCCATTGGTCTGGCTGTAGCTGTTTGAATGAGTTCTCTTAACTCGGATTTACTCATTTTGCCATCACGCTGCAGGGTATCAAGATGTTCCGGGCAAACCACAAGTAGGGTGTCAGAGGCGAGATAAGATTTAGGATGATGAACACCTTCCAATGACATAGCGATACTGGACGCCATTTGTTTACTACCAACAGAGGTCTGGTCAACAATCAAAACGGGACCACTTGTCATCCCAAACAAGGTGACGACTGAATCCTCCGCCTTGAAACCGCGTTCAACGTGTAGTGGTTCCCAGCAACTACGTTCTTCAAGTTCAGCGAAACACATGGTGAATTTCATCGGATTCCCGAGGGTTGATCGTTCGGTGCCGCCTGGTTTTGCGCCGCCAATATTGCGTAAGGCCAGCCGAACAGCTCGACCTATTGTTGCATTAGCCCGGTTACCCTGGCCCAGGGCGGATAGCCCTGCATTCATGCCAATTTTGTTTCTAATGGGTCCATTAACAACCATGACAGGGCTTGCCCCCATGGTCGTCGACATAACACCGTGGGCGTTAAATTCGTCAGTACATGCTGCTTCGATGGCAGCAATGACGACTGGTAGATATTCCGGTTTGC
Organism: uncultured Pseudomonadales bacterium; assembly: GCA_965367925.1. Lineage (GTDB taxonomy): Bacteria > Pseudomonadota > Gammaproteobacteria > Pseudomonadales > Azotimanducaceae > JAHRVQ01. Next base: position 3,388 of record CBDUKY010000261.1, read on the forward strand.
AGCCGGCTAACACCGCATTGATTGCAATCTTCTCAACATTTGCCTCGACCAGATTCGGGGGCATGATGCAGACCACATCTTGCGGATCTCTACTTGTGCCGCTGAGCATGCGCAAAACTCTTTCTGGTGTGGGAGGAACCACGGGTAGGCCATCGCTAAAACCCTGATCGAACATAAACTCGAATTCATCATCACCCGGGGCAATGTCGATTTTTCTGGCACGAATTGGGCTGTTCTCGGATGCTGCGCTTAGCTTTTCGGCAATAATCGGATCTACAGACAGTGATCCGCAGCCAGGTCGCCATTCCGGTAGTGATTGCCAATCGAATTGTGCTAAAGGGGCAATTTTGTCGATAAGTGACTGCCATTCTTCTCTTACAAACCCTTCTAACTTTTCGATTAGTGTGCCATCCGCTGCTGCGTGAAACAGGGCTGGGACAATATCGAGGTCGTAGGCGAAGGAAACTTTTAGATCACTGTCATCCAGTAACGGCAGGGTAAGTTGAAAGTCCTTAATGAGCTTCTCATTGCCAGATCGGGTCTGACCAATAACAAGCAGTTTGTGCCTGGCATCATGCATGGCTTGCAACAAAGGCATGATGGTTTTACAGGTTGGGCAATCTTCTTTAACAAAACAGATCAGCATTTCTGCATCGTTCGGGAAGCTAATTTGCTCACCAAGGTTATTTTCAAGATTAAAAGCTGGTAAGGATCTGGTCATGTATCGCGTTCCGGGTCCATCAGTCGGGTGTTGCTGAGTATAACGCTATTCGACGGAACTGCGACTCTTGCGCCACAACCAGCGCCGCACAGGTAGTGGCGCAAAACGCAGTGCAACTTGAAGCATGGAAACCAGGCACAGGGTTGCAGCGTTCATCATGCCTTCTTGATACATCCACCAGCGCAGATAGATTTCGTTTTTGAAGTTTTGTTGACCGGCGCGGCGGACCAACGTCTGATCATCAAATCGGAATAAATAGAGTGGCTCTTTTAGGTTGTGGAATCTGGCGCCCTGGCGCGCGAGTTTGCACCAGAGAAAATAGTCTTCAAGTAATGCTAACTGTGGATAACCGTCAGCCAACAGTCGCTTACGTATGCAAACTGTTGGATGATTAATAGGGTTGCGATAAGGCAGGCCAGCGATAATTTCATCATGTTCTTCTATTACAGGCTTTAAGCGTTCAGGGTGATCAGGATCATGAGTGAATTCAAGCATCGCAGAGCCAAGCAGATCTATTTCTGGATGGGTTTCAAGCCAGCCTAGTTGTGCTTCGATGCGATTTGGTAGGGCGATGTCATCGGCATCCATACGAATAATCCAATCCCCTGAACAATGTTTAAGTCCCGCATTGAGTGCTGTGATCAGGCCCTGATTTTTATCCAATGCAACGATAGTGAGGACTGACTTGCCGTTTATCCCGGATTCGAAACGGGTGAGTTGCTGATCGAGTTCGCTGGTTAGCGGACCATCTTTCACGATTACGATCTGGTCAGGTAGGCGGGTCTGGTTGATGATGCTTTGTAAGCATTGCCCAAGGGCTGATCCATCGACCTTGTGGTAGATGCTCATTAACAGGCTAGTGGTCAGATCTGCCACAAGATAACTCTGGGGTTAGTTAATATGGTGTGAGGACAGTCTAGCATCAGATAATAAGCGAAGCTGTGAGCAGGCAGGCTAGCGAGAAAATTTGGTTTCAAGTATGAGAGAA
>CBDUKY010000262.1:0-5092 GCA_965367925.1 uncultured Pseudomonadales bacterium
GCGGCTCCCAGCCCCTGGATCGCATTGGCACCATGAACTACTTCAACCCGCGCAATGGTAGAAGGATCAATGGTATGACCGTCACGACCACCATTACGCAATGGGTTCGACTGGGGCACCCCATCAATCATGTAAAGCGGCTTACGGCCTCGTAAACTTTCCCCGGCACTGGTCATCTTTTGTCTCGCTGGAGAAAAACTTGGAATCAAATTACCAAGCACCGTGGACAAGTCATGCTGAACTGCCAGTTGTTCCTCTAGCTGATCCTCATGAATGACCGTCATGGTATTGGGAATCGTCGCTGCGGGTCTGGCGATTCGGCTTGCAGTTACAACAACTTCTTCGATCTTTGTTTCAGGTGCTGGCTCGGCCGCCAGGACCGGGACGGATAAGGCCGTCAGTGCAGGTATTAATAGTAAGCGGTACATGTGACTCCGGATTAACAACAGTTGATACTTTCGAGATGGTAATGCTATTGCTATTGAGAATGATTTGCAATTGTTATTAGCATATTTTCCTATTACCAGATTTGCGTCGAGGTAGATCTTGATGAATGATGCTGGCCTAATTCAGTGACAGTTGAGGCAGTAACCAGGTCTCCTGGTTGTCCCTTGTTGTCTATTATCTTGAGGTAGTGTTGTGGAATATTTGAGTGTTAAAGAGGCCGAGACGAAGCCCGGTCTTCGGTTAGTGTTGACAGCTGGCGTCCCAGGGCCATGGAGTGAATCTGCAAAGGCGCTGTTCCGTCATCATCAGGTAGCCTACCTGCCCGTTCGCCAGGAAGGCGGCCGGGATAATCCTGAACTTGTCGCATGGACAAAACATCGTAACGCGCCTATTGCCCTGTATAACGATGAGGCACCGCGAGTTCGTTGGCTCGAGCTGCTGGACCTTGCAGAACGTCTAGGAAAAGGCCCGTCACTATTTCCGGAAGATCGCACCAACCGCATGTTGATGGTTGGATTGGTAAATGAGATCGCAGGGGAAAATGGTTTTGCCTGGAACGCTCGCCTATTGATGTTGAATGCAACCTATCAAGCAGTGGGAGATAAGGCCTATAAAAACCCGATGCTAAAAGACTATCAATTCGACCCTGAAAATATCGCCAGGGTTACCAAATCGCTAAACGATTTTCTCGCTTATCTCGCGGCGCATATGCGAGCGCAATCAAGTCCCTATCTGATTGGCGATCAATTTAGCGCGGCGGATCTTTACTGGGCTTACTTTTCTAATCTCCTCCAGCCTCAGCCAGCAGCGATAAACCCAATGCCAGACTTTCTGAGAAAGAGCTATCAACTAACCGCGACAGTACTTGAACCATTCGACGATATTCTCGTGTCTCACAGGGACAAAATATTCGAGCAGCATCTGGAGACGCCACTCACTTTTTGATCGGCTGACCTGCTGACATTGCTTTAAATCAGGTGGCAAGCAATTTAGCTTGCCGCCGATTCAACCGGTGGGGTTTGCAAGCCAAACTGCAATTGGACCATTCTTTTGTAGGTCGGATCTCTAACCATCAGAGCTTGATGTTGGCCGACATCTAGAATTTTACCTTCATCCATAACAACAATCCGATCTGCTTTTTGAACCGTCGATAATCGATGGGCGATGACAATCGTTGTTCTCCCGGCTTGCAAATGATCCAGTGCTTCTTGCACTAGCCTTTCGTTTTCAGCATCAAGGGCACTTGTCGCTTCATCTAACAATAGTACTGGTGGGTCTTTAAGAATTGCCCTGGCAATGGCAATTCGTTGCTTTTGCCCGCCTGAAAGCCGGGTGCCCTTCTCGCCCAGATATGTCTCATAACCCTCTGGTAAGCGCTCGATAAACTCATGAGCAGAGGCTGCAATCGCTGCTGCTTTTACTTCATCGTCCGTGGCGTCGAGGCGACCAAAGCGAATATTCTCCATCGCACTGGTGCCAAATACCGTTGTGTCCTGGGGCACAATACCAATCCGGGCTCGAACGTCCCGCGGATCAGCAAGACAAATATCCACCCCATCTAGCAATATCCTGCCGCTATCGGGATTGTAAAACCGTAGCAGCAGTTGGAATATCGTGGTCTTCCCAGCACCAGAAGGTCCGACCAACGCGACATGTTCACCACTTTGAATAGATAACTGAAAGTTGTTGGTGGCAATAGTATCTGGTCGTGAAGGATACCTGAAAGTCAGGGATTCCAGGGTCAACTGTCCTGTACAGGGTTCTGGTAATGCAACAGGATTTTCAGGTGTTTTGATTGTTGGCTTAAGTAGCAGCAGCTCTGACAATCGCTCCATGGCGCCAGCTGCTCTTTGTAATTCACCCCAGATTTCACTTAATGCAGCAGCTGAGACGCCAACGAAGATAGCGTACAAAACAAATTGACCAAGTTCACCGCCACTAATTTCTCCCGTCAGCACATCCCTGGCACCCAGCCATAAAACAAATATCAGCGCACCAAACACGCTGGTAGACGCTACTGTCGTAAAGAGTGCACGGACTCTGGTTCTTAGAATGCCTGTTTTGAAGCTGCGCTCCACGGTATCGCGAAACCTGTCGGATTCCCGTTCCTCGTTAACGAATGCTTGAACTGTTTGCACACCATGAAGGATTTCTGAGCTTTGACTACTTGTGTCTGCGACCCTGTCTTGTGACGCACGGGATAGTCGACGTACCCATCGACCAATCAACAAGATAGGGGTAAAAATTAGCGGTAAAATAATGAGCAATATCCCAGCTAGTTCAAGATTGGTATACGCGAGCAGTGCCAATGCACCGACAAACTGAATACTGGAACGAAGCACAATAGAAACCCCGACACCTGATATGGATTGGATCAGTGTGGTGTCTGCCGTTAGACGAGATAAGACTTCCCCTACTCTGGTTACTTCGAAAAACGTCGGATCCATTCGAAGCACGTGACGAAAAACCTGTTCGCGTAGGTCAGCCACTACCCGCTCTCCTAACCAGTTCACAAAGTAGGACCTGGCAGCGCCAAAGATTCCAATAACCACAGCAAAGAGCATTAAAACCAGAAAGTAACGATTTACATTGGCGGCATCTTCAACAGAGAAACCATGATCAATGACATTTCGAACCGCAACCGGCATTGCCAGTGTTGCGGCGGACGAAACAAGCAAAGCCACTATCGCGAGCAGCAACGTACCCTTGTAGGGGGCAATAAAGGGCACAAGCATCTTCAAGGGTCTTAAAGATGTGCCTTTCGGTCTTTCTTGAGAGCCTGGCTCAGTTGCTACAGCGTCGGTCATCTGGGAGAAGTTTCAAAACTTGAAAGGTTAAGTCTAACCTGATCGACTGGACAGGTCGCGCCGTCAGGCTGGATTCTGCCGGTAGAACTGGCATAGGAGCCGGTAAACTTCAGGCATCTTCTCGTGCATCATTACAGGGGCTTCAAAAAACGTCTCACTACAGACTGCAAAAAACTCTGCCGGGTTGGTCAGGCCATAATCATCTAGCGGCAAAGGTTTGTGATGTTGCCAGTCCTTCTGCAATCGATGCCATGCATTCGAAAATATATCGTGCCATTCTCCAGCGCGCATATCCGGATGCATCGGCGGTGCGCCATTTGCGCCGTCGCGAAGCATATCCAGCTTATGCGCGAATTCGTGAATCACCACATTACTGGCCTTGCCATGACGTGCATGTTCACCGGTTTTAACCACCGCATCCCAGGACAAGATTAGTGGGCCTCGCTGCCACGCTTCACCACTCAGACCTGGACCTCGCTCATGAACCACACCATCCGCACTCCGATAAGGGCGGTTTGGGACGAAATCTCCCTCGTAGAGAATGATTGTTTGAATATGATCGTACCAGTCAAGACCAAGGTGCAGGATGGGAACACAGGCCATGGTGGCAATCTTCAGACACATGGCATCGGTAAATTGAAAGCCTGCACCGGGAATAAAATCTTTGCGAACCAGAAAGCGAAGTGAAGTGTCGCACAAAGCTTGCCGCTCAATGCCTTCAAAGCGTTCCATCACCGACCAGTCAGCAATCGCAGATTCCCACTGACTGACAGTCAAACCTAACTGTTTAACTTGCCGATCTTCCCGCCAACGCCGATACCGCTCAAACATCGAACCACACACCCTCTAACCCACAACCACAATGCAACCTGCTGGGGTCAGAGTAAAGTGCCAGAGTAAAAAACAACCAACAAGCGATGGGGTCAGAGTAAAGTGCCAGAGTAAAGTTTACTCTGGCACTTTACTCTGGCACTTTACTCTGACCCCAATGTTGTTATTGTGACCCCAATGTTGGGAGGGGTTAGGCGGTGCGGTTTTTGCGGGTTAGGCCGAGACCTACAAGCGCGAGACCCAGTAGGGCGAGTGAGGAAGGCGCAGGAACATTGGTCACAATGGGTTCATCTAGCCAATCAAATATGTTTTGCGCAAATTGAGGTTGCGCCATGTGTGAACCACGGAACTGATCAACACTGGTAATGACAAGCGCTTCACCTTGACCAACCTGATACAGTCCAGCTAATCCGTTCGAGAATAGCAATTCGGCATTGGCTGCTGGCGCCAGGTTACTACCACAAGAATGATTTACTGATCCCACACCCTGGGTTAAGGGGTTGGAGGTGATTGCGACACCGGAGCTGTTATCGCAAGCATCAAGTATCGTTGCATTGATGATCGATTCAATTGACCTGTTCAACGCAGCCCAGCCACTATTGTCGGTAATAAAAACAGCTTTTTTACCAGAAGAAATGAAATTTGTAAGATTGCTGATTTCTTGTGCGGAAAAACTACCGCTAGAACCAGACTGACCATTTGCCCAGATCGCGTCGGCAGAAGCCAGAGCAGCGGCATTAGTAAAGTCTAAATCTTTCACATAGGTATGTTTGGCAGCAAGAAGTGACAGGAATTGGGTATTAGCTGGATCAAAACTGTCATAATAACTGGATGTATCCGTGTAAATAATCCCTGCGAAGGCATTCACACTCACCAGCAACAGGCTTACAGCAACTAATTTCTTTATGATCAAAAGTTCTTCCTTAGATGGGTCTTATATCGACTAGATTTTTAGCAAAACCCAGACCAATTCTATAAACAATTGATTAAATTGATATTATCGCACA
>CBDUKY010000263.1:0-5089 GCA_965367925.1 uncultured Pseudomonadales bacterium
GATAGCTATGGCTATCTGGAGATTGGTGTTGCTTCCTGGTACGGCAAAAAATTTAACGGCAAACTGACGTCTAATGGTGAGATATACGATATGTATAAACCAAGTGCGGCCCATAAGACATTGCCCATTCCCAGTATGGTGAAGGTTACTAATCTGGATAATGGCAAGAGCATTGTTCTAAGAGTTAATGACAGAGGCCCGTTTCATGATGATCGCGTCATCGATTTGTCTTACTACGCGGCAAAGCAGCTAGGTTTTGCGAATCAAGGCACAGCCCCTGTGGTTGTAGAGGCCGTCAATGAATTAAATCACCCGGAGCGGGTCAAACAAACCCATGATAAGCCGGAATCTTCCTATTACCTGCAGGTTGGCGCGTTTTCTGAATTGAAGTGGGCTGAGCACCTTCAGGATCGTATACGCCGGCTGATGGAGGAGAATGCGGCCTCAATCGACGTCAGGATTTTGCCGACCGAGTTAGAAGAATCGATTCTTCATAAGGTATGGCTTGGTCCCATTAGAAATGAAGAGAAGCGTGAACAGATCGCTCGCCTCGTAGAAGCTGCAAATCTTGGCAGCCCATTAAGAGTTGAAGTCGAGTAGGTTTAACATTTACCAAATAGCAGTTAGGTCAAAAATGAAGTTGATGACAAGTAACACCCTGTTGCGTATCGCCTGTTTTAGTTTTCTGGTGAGTCTTACCTCACTGGCAAATGCAGCTCCTTCGATTATTCCAGCGCCACCACAGCTGGCAGCTGAAGGTTATCTGCTGATTGATGCTGTGTCTGGACATGTCATTGTTGAACACAATAGTCAGCAACGGCTCCCGCCCGCGAGTTTGACCAAAATGATGACCAGCTATGTTGCCTCAACGGAGCTAGCCCAGGGCAAACTGCGTCTCGATGAAGAAGTAGACATAAGCGTCAAGGCCTGGCGTACTGAAGGTTCCCGGATGTTTGTCCGTGAAGGCACAAAGGTGCCGGTAGGTGACCTGCTGCGCGGTATTATCATTCAGTCTGGTAACGATGCCAGTGTTGCAATGGCGGAACATATTGCCGGCAGCGAGGATGCCTTTGCTGATGTGATGAATCAGCATGCGCAACACATCGGTATGAAAGATACCCACTTTATGAATGCCACGGGTTTGCCCCACGAGAATCACTACACAACCGCCGCTGATCTAGCAAAGCTTGCGGTCGCCCTGATCTATGAATTTCCAGAGCATTATGAGCTCTATGGGGAAAAGTACTTCACCTACAACGATATTCGCCAGCCAAATCGTAATAGTCTACTGTGGCGTGATAAGTCGGTGGACGGTGTCAAAACCGGCCATACAGAAGCGGCTGGTTACTGCCTGGTTGCCTCCGCTGAAAGGGATGGAATGCGTCTGGTATCCGTCGTCATGGGTGCAAAATCAGAAGAATCACGTGCTGTTGAAAGCCAAAAGTTGCTGGCCTATGGGTTTCGTTACTTTGAGACAGTGCCGCTTTACAAGGCTAATGATGCACTTCGTACTGTCAGGGTCTGGGGTGGTAATGCCGAAAGTGTAAGTCTCGGGCTCAAGCAGGATGTAGTACTAACAGTTCCCCGGGGTACGCGAGAGAATCTGGATGCGAAGATGGATATTCGAAAAGTATTTGAAGCGCCCCTTGAGAAAGGCGGAACTGCCGGCACATTAAGAATTACCAATGGCGATGAGCTAGCAGCAGAGATTGATCTTGTGACCCTGGACGCGGTCGAAGAGGGTGGATTCTTCAAACAAATCTGGGATTCTATTCGATTGTTCTTCGTCAACCTGATGTCAGGAGACACACTACAAGTGTAGGTGCTGAGCAATATGGATAAACCTAAAATTGAGTTTCCTTGCCAATATCCGATAAAGATCATTGTCGACAATGAGTCAACAATGATAGAAGCGGTACTAGATTTTGTTAAAAAATACGATGCCGATATTGATGACAAGGTGGTGCGAAACCCAAGTAAAAAAGGCAATTTCGTGTCTCTTAGAATCCAGTTCTGGGCAACAGGTGCTGATCAACTAGACGCATTATTTACCGACCTGAAGACAGTCGAAGCTGTCCGCATGGTACTGTAAATGCAACCTGGTTCGCTCGTTAGTGATGCGGCCACCCAGCTACTTAAGGTGAAAGACTTAGGTCAGGTGGACTACGAGTCAGTCTGGCAGCGCATGATTGAATTTACCAACAACCGCCAGCCAGATACCCCTGACGAGTTATGGTTAGTCGAGCATCCGCCAGTCTTTACCCTTGGCCAGGCAGGTAAAGCGATGCATGTACTTGCGCCAGGTGATATTCCGCTGGTTAAGTCTGATCGTGGTGGTCAGGTCACCTACCATGGTCCGGGCCAATTGGTTGCTTATCTACTATTCAATATCCGTCGTAAGCAGATCAATGTCAGGGAGCTAGTTAGCGGCATTGAGCAATCGATCATTCATCTGCTAGCAAATGTTGGTGTTTCTGCTGAACTTAAAAGTGGTGCACCGGGGGTCTATGTTGAAGGTGAGAAAATTGCTGCGCTGGGCCTGAGAATTCGAAGAGGCTGTAGCTATCATGGTCTGAGTTTAAATATCGATATGGATCTTGAACCTTTTGAACGAATTAACCCTTGTGGTTATGAGGGCTTGAAGGTCACCCAGCTAAAAGATCTTGGTGTAAATGAATCATTTGCAGCTGTGACAAGAAACTTAGTCAACGAAATCGCCCGTACATTCCGGTATGATTACGACGACAAATTTACCATAACCCATCCAAGCGACTCGCAATAAACAAGTGATCTAATGGCAAGAGACGAACGAAACAAGCTGATACAGGGTGTGAAACTTCGCGGTGCTGACAAGGTGCGGCGGATTCCTATTAAGGTCGTGCCAACTGAGGAAATTCTACGTAAGCCAGATTGGATTCGAGTCAGGATTCCAGCGAGTACTGAGGTCTCACGAATCAAGGGTATTCTCCGGCAACGAAAACTCGCCTCTGTATGCGAGGAAGCAAGCTGCCCAAATCTTGGCGAGTGTTTTTCGCACGGAACCGCGACCTTTATGATTATGGGTGAGATATGCACCCGCCGATGTCCGTTTTGCGATGTTTCTCACGGTAAGCCAAACCCGCTAGATGTTGATGAACCGCGTCATCTCGCCGAGGCTGTGGCGGAGATGAAACTAAAGTATGTCGTCGTCACCTCAGTTGATCGTGATGACCTGATAGATAGTGGTGCTGGGCATTTCGCTGAATGTATTCATCAGATGCGAGTACATAATCCAGACACAACGATTGAAGTATTAGTGCCAGATTTTCGCGGCCGAATGGAAATAGCACTTGAAACCCTGACCAATGAGCCACCAGATGTGTTTAATCACAATCTTGAAACCGTGCCAAGGCTCTATCGTAAGGCACGTCCTGGTGCCGATTATGAGTGGTCACTTAATCTGCTAAAGCGCTACAAGGCGGCTAATCCGAATGTCAGAACCAAGTCCGGTTTAATGCTTGGTCTCGGCGAAGAGATAGAGGAAGTTAAAGCAGAACTCCGCGATATGCGCGAACACGATATTGATATGTTGACCCTCGGCCAATACCTACAGCCTAGTCGTGATCACTTAAAGGTTGAACGCTTTGTGCATCCTGATGAATTCGCCATGTTGAAACAATATGCCGAGGAAATTGGTTTTGCTCAGGTTGCCAGCGGACCACTTGTCAGGTCTTCTTATCATGCAGACTTGCAAGCGAAGGGGATTCCAGTCGAATAACGGTCTATTGCTCGTCACTGGTACTGCAAGTTGGGCAATTGGCTTGTTTAGGTAATCTAAACTTACGCCATTCCATGCTCTGGGCGTCCAATACTTGTAAGTAACCAGCGGAGCTGCCAATACCTGTCAGCATTCTTATGGCTTCCATGGCCTGGGTCGTACCGACAATCCCAACGACAGGTGCTGCAACACCATTCTCTGCGCAATTGAGCGCTGTATCTGATGCGTTATTGTATAGACACCGGTAACAAGCGGAAGACGAGTCCACCACGAGTATTTGACCTTCGAGCCTTACTGCTGCGCCGAAGATGGCAGGCACCTTATGGGCAACGCAGGCTGCATTAATATCAAAGCGGGTTTCGAAATTATCTGTGGCATCAATGACAAGATCCATACCTACAACAAGTTCATTAAGCTGCGGAAGATCAACCCGATGATTAATAGCCTTTACTTCTATCGTGTCGTTGATTGCCAGCATTGAATCTTTTGCAGAATCTACTTTGCTTCGACCAACATCGGATTGCTGATGTGCAATTTGCCGTTGCAGATTTGTTGTGTCCACGACATCGTTGTCAACAATCGTAATGTGACCAACACCCGCTGCGGCGAGATACAGCCCTATTGGGCTACCAAGCCCGCCCATACCAACAATCAAAACCCTTGCCTGGAGTAGTTTTTCCTGACCGCTGATGTCGATCTCTGGCAGCATGATCTGCCGGCTATATCGGTTAAGTTGTGCGTCATCCATCATTTTTTTGCCAATACTGCTCTCGGTATAGCTGCCAGATCGCTAAAAGGTTCAACTGTGCGATAGCCAGCATTTTTCATCAATTCGACAATCGCTTGCTGTTGATCGTAACCATGCTCGATAAGCAGCATACCTTGACTGGTGAGTCGTGAAAATGCGGCTGCAACAATGTTTGCAATATCAGCAAGTCCATCGCCAGCAGCAACCAGTGCCATCTCTGGCTCTGCCTTAAGCGCATTAAGATGTTCATCGCCTGCAGCAATATAGGGTGGATTGCTAACAATAATATCAACGCTATCAGGACCAATCATGTCGAGCCAACTGCCGTGGATAAAATGTAACTTTTGGCGTAATAGCCGCTCTGCATTTGATTTCGCTACCTTTAAGGCATCCATGCTTCTATCACTTGCAACAATCTGGAACTCTGGTTTCTCGCTGGCAATGGCAACAGCAATAGCGCCGCTGCCTGTGCCCAGGTCGAGCAGTGTTGCCGTCGGCTCCAAATAGTTATCAAGGACAATATCGACCAGTAACTCTGTCTCTGGTCTTGGGATAAGGGTTGCTGGCGTCACACGGAACGGCAG
>CBDUKY010000264.1:0-5085 GCA_965367925.1 uncultured Pseudomonadales bacterium
TTGGTAGGCCATCCATAATCTTTCCGACCCTTTCTCTAATCAGCGGTTCCATTTCAGATAGTCGCTGGGGACTTACAGCAGGTGTAACGCCTTTACGCTGGGAATCATGACGGGGTGGGTCCATGGCGATAAATTGTTCCACGGTAAATTCTGGATCTTGATCTCCGATCACGATGCCGGGAAATGAGGAGAAGGTTTCATGATCTTTATCCACTGCCATAATGTCGTCGTAGCGTGTCACAGACCAAGAGGGACCAAATGCACTCTTCTCACAGTAGTGGACTGGCGCCTCGTTTCTTAGCCGCTCAAAGAAGGGCCAGTGGGCATCGGTTTCATAAAGGGTTGGATCTGAAACGTCAATATCCGCTAGCGGTACTGAATAGGGGTCGTTAAGAGCAATGGCTTCACTCACGTCGAATTACTCCCTCATTATTTTTATCGTGTCCTGATTAGAACATGGTATACGTAGTAATACTACGTACTTTTTTGCTCTGATTCTGGGGCTTTTAAGCACTAAATGGCATAGCAGTAGCAGGTGAGAGAGGTCGGGTCTGACACGTCCGGTCTAGCAACCGCAGGGCTTGATAAGTTAAATTAGGGTGACGAGTGAGACAAGGTAGAGGGTTAGATTCTAAAGTGGCGCATTTTAATTATTCAGCATTGCCCTACGCGGTTCGACCGGAAATTGGCGAAGCATATCGGGCCTTTTGGCATAGGTTAGCTGGCCCAGGCAGTTGGTGGACAGGTGAGGAGCGAGTAGCGATTGCGGAGGCGTCGCGGCTCGCATTGACCTGCGATTACTGTCGTGAACGAAAAGATGCCTTGTCACCCTACAACTTCAAAGGAGAACACACACATAGTGATGTTCTACCTGAAATTGCTGTTGATGCAGTGCATCGGGTGATCACTGATCAGAGCCGAATTACACGACAATGGATTGAAGATAATGCTGGTAGGGGACTTTCAAAAGAAGCCTATGTTGAATTGGTGGGTATCACCGTGGTGGTCTTTAGCATTGATGAATTTAATCGGGCACTAGGTCTGGCGCTTGAATCCTTACCTCCGCCGAGGGCAGGTGAACCGGATAATTATCGGCCATCAATATTAAGTGAGGACATGGGATTTGTACCAACCATCCCTCCAGAGGGTGCAACCGGTAGGGAGTCTGATCTCTGGTCTGGCCGTGCAGCGAATGTCATGCGCGCCTTATCTCTGGTGCCGGAGGCGGTTCGGGATTGGTATCAGGTAAGTGGCGCACAATACCTTTCAATTGAAGCGATGGCAAACCTCATCAAAGATAAGAACCGAAGTATCAATCGTATGCAGATGGAGCTGATTGCAGGGAGGGTCTCTGCTGTTAATCAGTGCTTCTACTGAACGAGTGCTCATGCTTCGATGCTCCGTGCGAGCGCAATGACCACAGAAACAGAAATTGACATCATGGGTATTAATGGTGATGCAGCATCTGCTGCCAGAGGAATTGAGTTTGGGCAAGAATTAATGGCGTTTGGCGAAGCTGTTGCCCAGCGTGATGGCGACAACTTAAGGGCAACGAGAGAGGCTTTACTTGAAGTCGCAGGTTCAGAAGTTCTCGTCGATGCCGCCGGTGTAGCAGCAAATTTTCAACGGATGGTACGGATAGCGGATTCCATCGGCATTCCCGTTGACGATATGTCCACAGAACTCGGTCAATCCGTGCGGGCTGAACTTGGCCTTGAAAACTTTGGCAGTGCGCAAAACACGCTGGGGGCTAAACCAACTGATAACTAACGCAGATTTGTGGCGTTTTTAGCCACCCATCCCTTGTTAGTGATCAATAAAGTCGCGCTTTACGAGCATGAGATCAGGGTCGTTGCTTGCCCGGGCGGCAGCAAGATATGCATGGACCCTTGGCAATATATGGCTGGCATAGAAGCGAGCGGTAACAATTTTTTTGCGATAAAAACCAGACTCACGATTGGCCAATTGCTCTGTTGCAATAAGTGCGGCACGACCCATCAGCCAACCTGTCATACAGGTACCTGCACCCATTAAGAAGTTAAATGCAGCCGAACCAGCGACGGCATTGTCAGTTTCATGATGTTGCAGAATCCAGGAAAAAGTCGTTTCAAGTTCATCGATTTCTGACGCCAGACCAGTGGCAATATTCGCAAGCCGCTGCTCCTGCTTGAGCCCCTTGAGGTCAGCCCGCATCTCCTCGATTAGTTTGAGTAATTCGCTACCCTGGTCTCGCAATACTTTACGCCCAATAAAGTCGTTTGCTTGTATGCCGGAAGTGCCTTCGTAGATTGTTGTAATCCGTGCATCTCGCATAAACTGTGCGGCACCAGTTTCTTCTATATAACCCATACCGCCGTGGATCTGGACGCCAAGAGACGTCACTTCCTGAGATACTTCCGTTGACCAGGCCTTGGCAATTGGGGTGAGTAGCTCTCCGCGAGCGAGACAAGCTGATTTTGTCTCAGGGTCGTTAGCATGATGCGCCATATCAAAATTGCTAGCTGTGACGTAGCACAAGGCACGAGAACCTTCTGTCATGGCACGCATTAGCATGAGCATTCTTTGCACATCTGGATGATCGATAATCTCACCATTTGAAGTGGCTGTTTTAGCACCTTGAATACGCGTTGAGGCGTAGGTTACCGACTGTTGGTAGGCACGTTCTGATAAGGCAACACCCTGTACACCAACATTGATTCGGGCGTGATTCATCATGGTGAACATATAGGACAAGCCCATGTTCTCCTCGCCAATTAGATAACCAATGGCACCGTCACTCTTGCTACCGTAGCTCATAATACAAGTAGGGCTACCATGAATACCGATCTTGTGTTCGATGGCAGTGGGATAAACGTCATTGTGTTCTTGGATCTCACCAGCTTGATTGACGAGATACTTGGGCACCAGGAACAGGGATATACCCTTGACGCCTTCAGGTGCACCTTCTGTTCTTGCGAGAACCAGATGAATAATGTTCTCTGTCATATTGTGATCACCCCAGGTAATAAAAATTTTCGTACCCTGGATGCGGTACACATCACCGTCTTTTCTTGCCTTGGTTTTAATCGCGGCAAGATCTGAACCCGCCTGGGGTTCCGTGAGATTCATGGTGCCGGTCCACTGGCCACTTATCATTTTTTCAAGATAAGTTGATCTCAGATCATCGCTAGCGTGTGATTCAATGGCTTCAATGGCACCCTGGCCAAGCATGGGGCAGAGCGCAAAGCTAACATTCGCTGAAGACCACATTTCCATGGTTGCCATACCAACAGATTCAGGCAAGCCCATGCCGCCATAAACGGGATTACAGGGCAGGGTGGTCCAACCTGCTTCTGTGAATTGCTGGTAGGCTTCTGCGAAGCCGCTGGCTTCTCGTACCTGTTCACCAACAATTTTTGTACCTATAAGGTCACCAACCTTATTAAGGGGAGCAAGTACACCCCTTGCGAATCGACCTGCTTCTTCCAAAACACTGGAAACAATTTCTGGACTGCTGTCAGCAAAGAATTGCTGTTTGCAGATAGTAGGAAGGTCGGCAAGTGCATTAAGCACGAAGTTCATATCTTGTGTTGGCGCGTCGTAGTCAGTCATAGGTATAAAGTGTGTTACAAAAATTAATATCTGGTTAGCAGTGGCAGTGCCAATAACCCTGGCATCTGTTTGCTAGTGAAGCGGCTAGGTTTCTTTAGAACCGCGTTTTCCTGGCCATGCGGATTCGAATTTTGTTACCGTGTCGGGGCGCTGCACCTGCTGGATGCCGCGAAGAAAATTGCGTAAAAATTGGTCTTTACATTCTCGATAGTGTTTATGACCAGGGCGCCTGAATAGTGCGCTAAGTTCATGTTTACTAATCACGAATTCTGCAATCTCCATGATTTCCAATATATCTTCTGCTTTCAGGTTTAAGGCGATCTTAAGCTTGGTAAAGATAATATTGTTGTTAAGCGTGGTTTCGGCCTTTGGTATGGCACCATCCTTTTTACCGCGTAACTCGATAATCAAACCATTTAAAAAGCTCGCCAGGTTCTTGTCGTTGCAAGCTTGTCGATCAGGATCATCTTCTTTCTTAAGCCAATCACTAACCTGACTGCGAGTGACCGGCATTTCCGCGTGAGCGAAAATGTCGATCATCTTCTTATCAGAGAAATCGAAAGCGTATCGAAGGCTACGTAGTACATCGTTGTTATCGATAAAAGTAACCTGCTTTAGATTGTTTAGAAGTCACCGGGCTTTAGCCTTTTTGATCTGCTGCAATAGTCTTGGCTGAATCTCGTTCATTGAGTTCTGCAAGCAGGGTCTTTGCTTCTGAAAAATCGGCAAACAGGTCCATACCAAGTACACGTTTTGCGCATGAACCAGCAAGGCTTAAAGAATACATAAACATGATGTCAGCATAGGTAAAGCTATCACCAGCCACATAGGGAGAAAATTTGCCATTTCGCTTCAGGCAAGCCATACCTTTTTCAAGGGCTGCTTTTGCTTTCTCTTTGGTTTCATCACTGACGGAACCACCAAAGAATGCTTCTGCAAAACAGGTTCTCGCGGGGAGTTCGATATAGAGTTCAATTTCCTTGATAAGCTCTCGTACCTTGGCTCGCTGGAAGGGATCATCAGGTAGCAGCTTTTGACCTTTGCCCAGGTCTTCAAGATAGTCAAATATGACATCAGTTTCTGAAATAAATCCATGCTCAGTCTCAAGTGCTGGCACCTTACCCATAGGGCTGATCTTAAGAAAATCTGGTTCCTGGCTTGGACGGACGTCAACGAACTCGAAAGGGATGTCCTTTTCGATCAAGGCCATTTTTACCATATTGAAATAGTTGCTGATGGTAAAACCATGTAGTTTGAGCATAGGAGTTCCTGAACTGTAGAGTGTCTAAAAGGCTATGATAGCGCCGATGGGTTACCGATGAATAGAGCGAGGCGCGATTCTTGTCTTTTAGCTATCCAGGCTGACGACAATCTGGCTCTGGCTACCGAGGCCCTCAATGCCGAGATCAATCTTATCGCCAACATTAAGATAAACCGGTGGTTTCTGGCCCAGACCCACCCCTGGTGGGGTGCCAGTAGAAATCACGTCGCCTG
>CBDUKY010000265.1:0-5075 GCA_965367925.1 uncultured Pseudomonadales bacterium
CACCCACATTGTTTGCCAGTACGATTCTATTTGGCTATCCCTTCAACCCCGACCGTCATGTGGTCACCGAGGATTTCGAATATCCGGCCAGGCCACCAGCGAAGCCAAATACTGCCAGCCACGCAGCAAGTGACTTTATAACCCCTGGCAGTATCAGCCAGAAAGCAATCGATGCTTATGTGCTGCAAGCCCTTGCGGCGGACCCGATTCGGGTTGATTTTAAAGACCTCCACCAATGGGCTGAACTAGATGCAAGCAAAGTCACCACCCCTACCCTGCTGATTCAAGGGGAATTTGATCCGATTGCATCAACGCCAATTCAGCAGCGACTATTTACCAATATCAATACAGCAAAGAAATGGTGGGTAGTGTTAGAAGGCGGCGACCATGCGGCACTGCTGGAGAAGCCAGCAGCGGAAATGCTAAACGCAATGGACGCCTTTATTCGTTCTCTTTAAATGGGACCTAAGCAGCTTTGTTGGCCTGAAATAGCTTATCAACCTGCTGCCAGACGAGACCAGGTTCACCATTACCAATCATTTCGCCGTTAAGCTTAACCACTGGCCAGGTTTCGTGTGTTGAACTGGTAATAAATATTTCATCCGCCTTAGCTATCTCGTCAGGTGTAATCTGCCGTTCCTCTAGCGCCAGGCCATTTTCCCTGGCGAGCTCAACAACCACGTCACGGGTAATACCGTGGAGCAGCTGCTGGCTCTTTGGCGGGGTCACAATCACCCCGTCAATTACAGCGAATACATTCGACGCGGTGGCCTCGGTGACAAACCCATCCTTAACCAGAATCGCGTCATTAGCACCCTCGGCGAGGGCTTGATTTTTCAACATGCCAGCTGCAATTAAGCTAATAGTTTTGATATGGCCCCGGTCCCAACGAAAGTCTTCAAGGGTAATCATCTCGTAAGGTTGAATATCCTCGCGAGCCAATACAGGTGCTGGATTAACCATGATAAAGATCGTTGGTTTAGGATTTTCAGGGTAAACAAAATTCCGCGTCACATCAGCGCCGCGAGTTACCTGGATGTAAAGCGCGGCTAGCGATTCTCCGCTCTTCTCAATGGCTTCCAATGCTAGCGACTCCCACGCCGCAGCAGTCATCGGATCATCCATCCGTATCTCTGTCAGACTGTTATGTAAACGTTCAAGATGGCGCAATAAATTAAACGGCTTACCATCATAGACAGGGATCACTTCATAGACCCCATCGCCAAATAGAAAACCTCTATCTAAAACAGAAACCCTGGCTTCAGCCACTTGCATCCAGTCGCCATTAAGATACGAAATTGCCATCGCTTTTCCTTCGGATATTGTGCAGCGCTCTGCGCTGTATCTTGCTGACACAAAACAGACGCAAATCGCCGGCTTGATTTAGTAATTCTTTAATCGTGATAATGCCGGGGTAATTCTAACCGTATTGTTTCATGAAAAAACTATTGATTGCTAACCGTGGCGAAATTGCCATACGTATTATTCGAGCAGCTAACGAATTGGGTTTGGCTTCCCTCGCAATATATTCCGAGGATGATGGCAGTGCACTGCATCGCATTAAAGCGGATGAAGCCTGCGAACTTAAAGGTGTCGGTGCAGCGGCTTACCTTGATATTGACCAGATCATCGAGATTGCTAAATCAAATGGCTGTGACGCAATTCATCCCGGTTACGGCTTCCTGAGTGAAAACACCGGCTTTGCGCAAGCCTGTGCGGACAATGGGATTTGCTTTATCGGTCCAACGACTGAGCAACTAGATAGATTCGGTGATAAATCAAGCGCAAGGCAACTTGCCGATGCGTGTGGCGTACCCATTATTCCCGGCACCAAAGGCAGTACAACCTTGCCGGAGGCAAAAGCATTTTTTCAAACCCTGGCCGATGGCGAACAGGCAATACTAAAAGCCATTAGTGGCGGTGGTGGCCGCGGTATGCGCATGATCGATAGCCTTGAGGGTCTGGATAAGGTTTTTGATCAAGCAAAACGCGAGGCGAAGGCGTCATTTGGTGATGACAGCATCTATATTGAGAAACTACTCCCCAAAGCACGCCACATCGAAGTACAAATTGTTGGCGACGGCAGCGCAGCAGCCCATCTCTGGGAAAGGGAATGCACTATTCAGCGCAATCATCAGAAGGTCGTTGAAGTTGCCCCTAGCCCAAGTCTAAACAGCAGCCAACGCCAGCAAATTATTGATGCCGCACTGAAAATGGCAAACAGCGCCGCCTACCAGAGTCTTGGCACCTTTGAATTTCTGGTCAATGTGGCAGCGCCAGACGAATTTTATTTTATCGAGGCCAACCCAAGACTCCAGGTGGAGCACACTGTCACTGAAGCTGTGACTGGCGTCGATCTGGTACAAACACAAATCAAAATTGCCATGGGCAAAAGCCTGAGCGAACTTAACCTGCCAACAGCAAACCCCAGCGGCTTCGCTGTTCAGGCCAGGATCAACATGGAAGTGCTATCTAAAAAAGGTCGATTTAAACCATCCGGCGGCACCATCACCGTGTTTGAACCACCTTCAGGTATTGGTGTGCGCACAGATCATTTCGCTTACAGCGGCTATCAGACTTCAACCCGCTTTGATTCCCTACTGGGCAAACTTATCGTTCATAGTCCAAACAGCTATGCCGACGCTCTGCGTAAAACCAGTGCTGCCATGGCGGAATTTCGCATTGAAGGCTTTGAAACAAACCTTGGCTTTTTACAAAGCCTATTTGCTAATCAGGACTTTCTTGATAACAAAATTTATACCCGCTTTATCGACGACAATCTTGATAAGTTCGCTACCAGCTCGAATGAGCACAAACGTTACTTTGAAACTGCACCTGAGCAAAGCGGTGCCGATGGCGCTGAACTCATCGGGGAGCAGATAGACAAAAACGATCCGCTGGCCGTACTCAATGTTGGCAAACAGTCAACAAAGAAACCAGAAGCCGAGTTGGCGCCACCTGAAGAAGGCACAAGTATTATTACCTCGCCGTTACAAGGCACCATTATTGACGTGTTAGTCAAACCGGGAGAAAAGGTTGTTGCCGGCGCCGAACTTGCAATTATGGAAGCCATGAAAATGGAGCATGTGATTCAGGCAGCTGTGGCGGGAGAAATAACAGAGGTACTGGTCCAGGCCGGCGACACAGTCAATGAAGGCCACAGACTAATCTCTATTGCCGAGGATGAATCTGGCGCTGCGCTTGAACAAGCAGAAGCAGAAATCGACCTTGATTATATTCGACCAGATCTGAAAGAAGCATTTGAACGCATCGCCTTTGGCCAAGATGCCTCCCGGCCAGAAGCTGTCGCCAAACGGCATAAGACAAAGCATCGCACCGCAAGGGAAAATCTTGCCGACCTGGTTGATGAAGATAGCTTTATTGAATATGGCGGGCTCGCCATTGCGGCACAACGGCGGCGCAGGAGTGTTGATGACCTGATGCGCAATACACCGGCTGATGGCATGGTCACCGGCATTGGCAGCATAAATAGCGCTATGTTCCCGGATCAGGAAACCCAGTGCATCATCATGAGTTACGACTATATGGTGCTAGCCGGAACGCAAGGTTTACAGAACCATCGCAAGAAAGACCGTATGTTTGAACTGGCAGAAAAACTCAAACTGCCAGTGGTACTTTTTGCTGAAGGTGGTGGCGGTCGCCCTGGTGATACTGACGGTGCTGGTATCGCCGGTCTCGATTGCCTGGCCTTCGAATTATGGGGCAAGCTTTCCGGTCTCGTGCCAAGAATTGGCATCACCACTGGCCGCTGCTTTGCTGGTAATGCAGCACTACTTGGTGCCAGTGATGTGGTCATTGCTACCAGGGACGCAAATATTGGTATGGGTGGCCCGGCAATGATTGAAGGCGGCGGCCTTGGTATTTTCACCCCGGATGATGTTGGTCCAATGGATGTTCAGGTACCGAATGGGGTCGTCGATATACTGGTCGAGGATGAAGCAGAAGCCGTCAAGGTAACCAGACAATACCTGTCTTATTTTCAGGGCACCCTGGCGGATTGGCATTGCGAGGACCAGCGTCATCTACGTCATGTCATACCTGAAAATCGGCTCCGTATTTATGACATTCGCACCTTGATTGAAACCATGGCAGACACAGACTCGGTACTTGAAATCCGGGAACATTTCGGGCCAGGCATGATCACCGCGTTCGCTCGCATTGAGGGTCGCCCGATTGGCATAGTTGCTAATAATCCTGGCTTCCTGTCTGGTGCCATCGATAGTGATGGTGCTGACAAGGCGGCGCGATTCTTACAACTTTGTGACGCCTTTGATATTCCCGTTGTTAGCCTCTGCGATACACCAGGAATTATGGTTGGCCCAGAAATTGAGAAGACCGCACTGGTTCGCCATGCGGCGCGGATGTTCGTTGTCGGCGCAAGTATTAGCGTGCCACTGTTAACCATCGTATTGCGTAAAGGTTACGGTCTTGGTGCCCAGGCCATGGCAGGGGGCGGTTTTAAAGCTTCGACATTTACTGTCACCTGGCCAACAGGAGAATTTGGCGGTATGGGTCTCGAAGGCGCGGTCAAACTTGGTTATCGAAAAGAGCTAGAAGCAATTGAAGACCCAGAAGAGCGCAAACTTGCGTTCGAAAAACGGGTCGAGATGATGTACGACCGCGGCAAGGCAGTTAACTTTGCCACTGCCTTTGAAATAGATGGCGTTATTGATCCGGCCGAGACCAGAAAATGGATACTTGCTGGATTAAAATCTGCGCCCAAACCGGCACCACGTGAAGGCCGAAAACGTATGATTGATACCTGGTAGCAAGCAAAAAAAACGCCCCTTAAAAGGGGCGTTTTCATTTCTATCTACTGAAAACCTGTTTATCAGGCAGCAGGAATAAAGACTGCTTTAGTTTCCAGGAATTCCTCAAAACCAAGCTCGCCCCACTCACGACCATTACCGGACTGCTTATATCCACCGAACGGTGCATTGAAATCAGCACCTGAACCATTGATATGAACATTACCAGTACGCATTTGCGCGGCTACAGCAGTTGCATGTGCAACATCACCAGACTGCACATAGCCAGACAAACCATAAGGTGTG
>CBDUKY010000266.1:0-5066 GCA_965367925.1 uncultured Pseudomonadales bacterium
CGGTGCCGCCTTCGGTACAGCGACGGCCCTTGCCAAGGGTGAGCCACTGCCTAATCCTGAAGATGCACCCATTGGTTCTGCCCTTGTGACAACACCACTGTTCCACGTGACTGCAAACAACTGCCTGTCCCACGGCACAACCTTAACGGGTGGTAAGTTAATTCATATGTACCGCTGGGATGCCGGTGAAGCCTTGAAGATTATCGAGAAAGAAAAGGTGACGAATCTTACCGGTGTGCCTGTAATGTCACGGGAGCTAATTTCTCATCCGGACTTTGATAAGTACGATACCAGCACCCTGCTTTCTGTCGGTGGTGGGGGCGCTCAATTGCAACCTGATCTGGTTGGCAAGATCGACACTTCAGTAAAAACCGCGCGACCAAGCACAGGTTACGGCATGACAGAAACTTGCGGCATTATCACCTCCATTAGCGGTGACTTCTTTGTCGACAAGCCTGATAGTTGTGGTCCTGCAATGCCAAACTTTGAAGCAAAATGTGTTGATGCAGATGGCAACACAGTGCCAAGAGGCCAAGTCGGTGAACTACTGGTAAAAGGTGCGCCGGTTATCAAGGGCTATTTGAATCGTCCTGATGCAACGGCAGAATCTATTACTGATGGCTGGCTGCACACAGGTGACGTTGCCCGTATTGATGACGATGGCTTTATCTACATTGTCGATAGAGTGAAAGACATGGTGCTACGCGGCGGTGAAAATATTTTCTGCGCAGAAGTGGAAACCATTATCTTTGAAATCGAAGGTGTCGCTGAATGCAGCGTGTTTGGTGTTGAAGATGATCGTCTTGGAGAAGAAGTTGGCGTGGCAGTTGTCCTGAAGGATAAGGGCAGCATGACCGCTGATGATATTCGTCAATACTGTCTTGACCATATGGCCAAGCATAAGGTGCCACGTTACATCTGGATGATGGATGACGCACTACCACGTAACGCCAATGGTAAGTTTCTCAAACGTGAACTACGGGACACCCTCAAAATCGAGGATGCTGCCTAGTTACTTGCGACCTGTTTGGTGAACTGGCTATCTTGCCAGTTCGCCAATCTGGTTTTTCTCAAGATGGGCAAGCTGTTGCGCAATCGCTTCAGGTGAGCCTGTATTCCTCGCCATCAAACTATACAAGGTCGGCACAACAAACAGCGTCAAGACTGTCGCCATCAAGACCCCAGAGAAGATCACAATCCCTAGTGTCATTCGACTTTCTGCACCGGCGCCGGTTGCATAGATTAGCGGTAGCGAACCCATAATCGTCGATAGCGCTGTCATCAACACCGGTCGCAAGCGTACCTCTGCTGCTTCAAATATTGCCTGCTCAAAGGTCTTACCCTGGTCACGTAGTTGATTGATAAATTCAACAATCAAAATACCATTTTTGGTCGAGATCCCGATCAAGATGATAATGCCGATATTGGAATAGATGTTTAAGGTATCCCCGGTCAGATAGAGTCCTAACAAGGCACCAAAGGTCGCAAGCGGCACCGTTGTCATAATCACCATTGGATGAACAAAACTTTCAAATTGTGCTGCCAACACCAGAAATACGATCAACAGCGCCAACACAAAGCTAAATATCAATCCGCCCTCAGATTCTTTTAACTCAAGTGATTCACCCTTGAAATCCACCTGTGCTGAAGCAGGTAAATCCGTCGCCACTGCTTCTTCTAAGAATGCCAGCGCATCACCGAGAGAATAGCCTGGCTCCAGATTCGCTGAAATTGTTACTGCACGGAGACGGTTGTAGCGATTGAGCTGCCCAGCATCCGCCGCGTTTTTTACTTTCGTCAGATTCGACAGTGGGATCAACTGACCTGTGCTATCTGATCGCACGTAAATATTGGTCAGATCTGATGCCGTTGCGCGCTGATCTTCTTCCGCTTGAACAATGACATCATATTCTTCTCCGCCATCGATATAGGTGGTGATGCGACGCTCACTCATCATGGTCTGCAGCGTTCTACCTATCGCCTGAATAGATACACCAAGGTCAGCTGCACGATTCTTATCGACTTCAATGACAAGTTGCGGCTTGGTTTCATGATAGTCCGACTGGACTCTGGATAATCCCGGATTGGCCTCTGCCTTTGCGAGGATAATGTCGCGCCATTCAGCTAGCTCTTCATAGGTGCTACCACCCAGCACAAATTGAACCGGTTGACCGCCCCCTTGCCGCTGCAGCCCTGAGCGCATAAATGGAAATGCGCGAATACCAGGAATCTGCTGCCAGGCTTTGGTCAATTCATTCATGACTTCAGAGGTGGACTTCTTACGTTCTTCCCAGGGCACCATTCGTACAAGCGCCACAGCACTGTTAACAGATTCAGCACTACCCCAGCCTGGCAAGAACACAAGGTATTGGGAGACATCGCCGGATGCCAGGTAAGGGTCAACGGTATCTTCAAGCTGCCTTAGCTGCTTTTGCATAAAAGGAAAGCTTGCGCCTTCAGGCCCCATTATCATGGTAAAAAATACGCCCTGATCTTCCTGGGGTGCGAATGCTGTCGGCACGGCCTTGGCAAGCAACCAGGTGCCAGCACCTAGCAAGAATACAATCGTCAGCATCAAACCTGGTTTCGGGACGATAAACGTGAGCGCCTGGTGGTAGGAGGCTTGTAACTTCATAAACAAATGGTCAATGCGCCTGGTCAGCCAACTTTCATGTGAACTCTGGGTGAGTAGCTTTGAACTCAGCATTGTTGTTAGCGACAAGGCAATGACACTGGAAAAAATAACTGCGGTACCAATGGTTACTGCCAGTTCAGCGAAGATCACACCGAGGTTGCCTCCAACAAAAGCTATGGGTACAAACACCGCAATCAACACTGCTGTTGTTGCAATCACCGCAAAGGCAACCTGCTTAGAACCACGAAATGCCGCTAGTAAGGGTGGCTCACCTTCTTCAATTCGGCGCTGAATGTTTTCCAGCACCACAATCGAATCGTCAACAACCAGACCAATCGCCAGCACCAGACCAAGCAAGGTAATCAGGTTGACCGAAAAACCAAACATGGCAAGACCAATAAAGGATGACACCAGACACACAGGGATAGTCACTGCCGGAATTATCATGGCGCGCACAGTACCAAGAAACGCATAGATCACAGCACTTACTAACAACATGGTAATCGCAAGGGTTTTGTAGACCGAGGAGATAGCATTTTCGATAAATATCGAATCATCTGAGCTCGCATACAAGGTCATTCCTTCCGGCAAGGATGCATTGATGGCAACCGCCTTGCGGTTAGTTGCCCGCAGCACCTCTAATGTATTGGCTGTCGATTGCTTAACAATACCAAGACCGATGTTCGGCTTGGAGTTACCACGAAACTCATTTCGATAGCTGGTTGGTCCAACCTCGATCCTCGCAACATCACCGAGATAAATCAGCTGATTGTCTGCGCCACGGCCAAGAATCAAGCCACGAAAATCATCTGCGGTTTCATAGGCTCTGGTTACCCGAACGGAGAACTCACGTTCCAGAGAATCGACCCGGCCAGCAGGCAACTCGATATTTTGTCTACGCAAGGCTGACTCGACATCTTCAGCGGTCAAACCCCTGGCAGCCAGTGCAAGTCGATCTAGCCAGATCCGCATCGAATAACGGCCAGCGCCGCTGACATAGATATTTGCGACCCCATCAATGGTCGTGAACTGATCAACCAGATAACGCTCGGCATAGTCGGTCAGCGCAAGCCCATCAAGGTTTGGACTACGCAGTGAAAACCATTGAATTGGCCTTGCATCACTATCTGCCTTGGCAATTTGCGGTGGATCTACATCTTCCGGCAAGCGATCAATGACCCGCGACACCCTGTCTCGCACATCATTCGCTGCCTGATCAATATCCCGATCAATATCAAATTCCACACTGATACGCGATGCACCATCAAGGCTCGAGGATGTAATAGAAGCAACGCCTTCAACACCACTAATCTGGTCTTCGATCACCTGGGTGATTTTACTTTCAACAACCTTCGCAGACGCACCAACATAGTTGGTTGTCACAGATACAATCGGCGGACTCGTTTCTGGGTATTCGCGCAAGGGTAAATCCCGGAATGCCAGCACACCAAATGCCAGAATCATAAGACTCATGACGGTGGCAAACACCGGTCGTTTTACAGATAAATCTGATATCACCATGGGCTTGTCCTGCTCAATTGACCCTTAACTCGTTTTTACAACAACCTTACTACCTGGTCGAATCTTAATAATTCCCTGAGTGATAACCTCTTCACCCTCAGACAATCCTTCAAGGACTTCGACAATACCTGGCATACGTCTACCGGTTTTAATTACTTTACGTACTGCAACGCCCTCTTCCACTACATAGACGAATTCATCCTGTTGCACAGGGATCACAGCTTCTTCAGGCACGGCGAGTACATTCTGGGTTTCCTGAATCAGTTTTACCGTTAACAACATACCAGGGCGTAGCAAATGATCTTTATTTTCAATGACTGCTCGCACCTTTACACTTCTGGTTATCGGGTCTATGCGCGAATTAACTGTCGCAACCCGACCAATAAAAGGTGTTGACGCATAGGCAGAGCTGACAGCAATGACCTCCTGACCTTCCGAAATGGTCGAGAGATAGCTCTCAGGAATAGAGAAATCCAATTTAATAATACTGACATCATCGAGCGTGGTGATCGGTGTGGTAGGCGTAAGCAAGGTGCCGTTACTCACGTTTCGAAAACCTAACTGGCCGCTAAAGGGCGCTCGAATAAGGCGATCATCAAGCCGCGCCACAATTCCATTTAATCGCGCTTCAGCTGTTTGCATACGCGCGCGTTCGACATCGAGTTGGGTCTCCGAGGCAAGCTTCTGATCGATAAGATTTTTGACCCGGTTAAATTGTCTGGTTGCCTCTTCAACACTCGCTTGCGCTTCTGCCAGCATCGCCGTTTCTTCGGAGTTAGTGAGCTCCACGAGTATGTCGCCCTTCTCAACGAGCATGCCGTCTTCAAAATTAACCTTTGTAACCGTCTCCGTGACCTTTGCTGTAACCGAAACAGACTCATTGGCCATGGCTGTACCGAGGGATTCCACC
>CBDUKY010000267.1:0-5051 GCA_965367925.1 uncultured Pseudomonadales bacterium
CTTGAATTTATCCATGCCAGGAATCTCAGGCAATCTTGGGCTTGAAAGGGGACCATTTGCTGTCACTACATGAGTACAGGTAACAACATCTGCAGGCTCGCCTGTTTTCGCGTCTTCAGTTGTGACCTGCCAGACTTTTTCCGGGTCACCGCTGGTATCTCCGATGTAACTGAGTTTGACCACCTTGCGAGAAAAGCGGATCGCATCCCGAACACCAATAAAATCCGTTAGCATTTCTGCATAGGAAGATATTTCTGTCTGGCTAACGTACTTTTTAGAAGGAATAAAACCTGTACGATCCAGAAAAGGTAAGTAGGTATAGGCTGGTACATCACAGGCGGCACCAGGGTAGGCACCGACGCCGCCATTACTCCAAACACCACCCACGGACGGTGTCATTTCAAAGATGCGTATATTTGTTACGCCAGCTTCCTTTAAGTAGGAGGAGCACAGTAACCCTGAAAAACCAGTACCGACAATCACAACTTCAAATTGCGAATCTGTGTTTTTATCACTCATGAATTTCCCTCAAATTTCTTTTTATATAACCGGATGCGAAAAAATATGCAGCGCCGAGTATCGCTTTTTAAGGGGAAGCTGGCAAAGCCTGTTGCGAGGTTTTGAGGCAGCCTCTGGGCTGCGTCAGGTGCGGGATTCTGAACGGCGGCGTAAGGTTTACAAGGGCGCTAATGCTGCCCATTCCGCATCGCTGGCCTCGTGCATCTGGCGTTCCATAAGGGTTTGCCATTGTTGGCCCTTGTAGATGGCAAGGTTTTCAAAGTGACGACATGCGCGTTTTTTTGTGCCCACCACATCTACTGTACTGTAGCAAAATTGAGTGGCGGGATGAAAAGCGAAATTCGACATTTGCCTTGCCGCCCTGGGCTGCGAATTTTTCGCCGGCAGCACGCCACTTAGGCATGACACTGGCAATAGATTGGGTTGAATTGTCGGTAACAAGGACCGCATCTGGATGATATGCCGCCGCCATGGCATCGAAATCAACTTCCGCTACACTGCGTTGAATCTGTGTAAACAAACTGTCTGTGGCCTCATCTGCCATCGCCGATTGAAAGCCAATAACCAGAATGGCGGTGATCAGATATCTGGTCGTTAGAAAATGTTTCACGAAAGGCTCCGTCAGTGCCACATCACAGAAGTGAGGCGCTATTTATTATTGTTTAGAGACGCTGAGTCTATCACTGTCAGCATTTTTTTAAGTGCGCTAATAAAAGCTGGACCATTGTCTAGAAACACATGGTGATGAGCGTCTGGGATCATGGCGATTGCTGCCTCATCAAAAAGGCTGGTTAGATACTTATGGCTACCCGTTGGAAAAAACCGGCTTTCCTCACCATAGATAAAAGCAGTGGGTATGTTTAATTGCTTAACCATGGTTGCCGCATCAGGTAAATCAATGGCTTCATTCGGGTCCATTTTGGCCAGTACAGCCGGGTCTAATTTAAAACGATAACCCTGCTGATCATGGCGCAGTGAGTGTTCTGCAATGTAATCGAGTATGTAGTCAGCTGGCCTCGGTTGCGGCGGTCTGAGTCGAAAACGGCGTTTAGCGGCGTCTAGTGAATCGTATACGCGATCTTTTTGTTTCGGCATCACTGGTGGTTCACGATCAACCTTCTTGTTTGAAATCATCGAATCCACAAGTACGAGGCCACCTAACTGGTCACCATGAAGATGGGCTGCGATGCGGCTCATTGATCCGCCAAAGCTGTGGGCAACAAGTATTGGTTTACGGCCTGTTGCTTTATTTACCTGTCGGGCAACAGTGATGATTTCCTCTGCGAATAGTTGCACACCATATTGTTCGCGATGTTCGCTATCACCATTGCCGCTCATATCAATAGCGCCCACAGCGAAGTCTTCAATAAAATGTGGGGCAATAAAGTCCCACCAGTGTGCATGGGCGGCATGACCATGGACGAACAGCAAACCCTGCTTGTCGCTATTTGACCAGGTCTGATAGTGAATCTTTGCACCAGCGATATTGATGTAGTGATCTTGCCGCTCGGTGCTTACGGCGCTTAAAAACCAGTCTGGTGGCTGCAAGAGGCATCTGCTCGGTATTGATGAAGGCTCAAGTATATCTCAGTTGGCAACAGAACCATGGCTCACGGTATGATGCTGGGAAGAATAAGAAGAGGGATGCATGGCTAGTAAAAATCCATGGAATAACCGTAGCGCGCTGTTTGCTATTGTCATTGCCTTTCTCGTTGGTCTGATGGGTGCATTGGCACTGCGGTCCAATAGCGGAAATGCGATATCAAATACTTCCACAGGCGATGCCAGCAGACAAACTGTATCCTGGCGAGTACCTGTTGCCTTTGGTACAAATCTGCCAGCGCTTGGCGACAATATTCTTTATGTTTCTGAATCTTTGAAGACTGCAACAGATGGTCGAATTGATCTGCAAATCTTTGAACCTGGTATGTTGATTCCTGCCTTTAGTATCACTGAAGGTGTTCGGGACGGAAAAATTGAGGCAGGTTACACCTGGCTTGGTTATGACCAGGGCAAGATTCCTGCGACGCCGCTAATTTCTGCTGTGCCTTTTGGCATGGAGCCCTGGGAATTTACTGCCTGGTACTATGAGGGAGAGGGGCGCGCGCTAACAGAATCGTTGTATGCGCCGCATAATGTTCACCCGATTCTGTGCGGCGTTATCGGGCCAGAGACTGCTGGCTGGTTCCGCATACCTATCAATACTCTGGATGATATTCGTGGATTAAAAATCCGCTTCGCTGGTCTTGGCGGTAAGGTACTGCAAAAGCTTGGTGCTTCAGTAACGCTTATTCCTGGTGGTGAAATTTTTCAGGCCCTTGAGAAAGGTGCGATTGATGCGACCGAATACTCGATGCCAGCTGTAGATCAAATGCTTGGTTTTGATCGCGTTGCAAAGTACAACTACTTTCCCGGTTGGCATCAGACCTTCACCGCAGCACATCTGGTGATAAATAGTGAAATCTGGCAAGGCTTGTCTCGCGCAGATCAGGAAAAGATCGAAACCACCTGTACTGCGGGGACCATTCGCAATCTGTCAAAAGGTGAGGCAATTCAGGGTGCAGTGATGCAAGGATTTGCCGCCAAGGGCGTCACGCCAATGAAGTTTCCTATAGAAATATTGCGTGAGCTTGAAGCGGTAACCCAGCAGGTGCTCGCGGAGGAGGCGAAAAATGATCCTGATTTTGATCGGATCTGGACTTCACAAAAGGCTTTTCGAAAGACCTATAAGCATTGGAAAAGCCATGCCTATTTGCCGCGAGATTTTTAGCCAGTGCTGGACCTACCACAAACTGCATTTTCCATCTGGGTAGACAAGCAATTGCTACGGATTGGCAATTGGCTGTCCTGGTTGTGGCTACTGCTGCTGTTAATCATTGTTAGCAATGTTGTGATGCGATATTTGTTTGGCGAGGGGCGGATTGAGTTTGAAGAGGTGCAATGGCATCTGTACGCCATTGGTTTTCTAGTCGGTCTATCCTACGCAACGGTCACAGACTCCCATGTGCGAGTTGATGTGGTGCGTGCAAGACTGCCGTTCCAATTACAAGCATGGATAGAGCTATACGGCATTTTGCTGCTATTGCTACCTTTCGTGGTTATGGTGCTCATCTATTCAATTCCCTTTGTCGCCTATTCATTTGAGAATAACGAGGTATCTGAAGCGCCAGGTGGATTACCTTATCGCTGGGCAATTAAGAGCTTCCTCACAGCCGGGTTCAGTTTGTTATTACTTGCTGTGCTGGCAAGGTTAAGCCGGGTCGCAAAGTTTCTATTCGGGGAAGAGGATATCTCATGATCTCTGATGTGCTCTCCATCCTTATGTTTGTCTCGTTCATTGTGCTGATTTTTACCGGCTTTCCTGTGGCCTGGGTGCTAGGTGGTCTGGCGGTATTGTTTACGGTGATTGGCATAATTCTAAAGGTCGATATGGGACTGGCGGTTGCCATTGATTGGAACTACAGCTCGCTGGTGGTCGAACGTATCTGGGACGTGATGAACAACTGGGTGCTAGTAGCGCTTCCCATGTTTATTTTTATGGGGCTGATGTTGGATAGGTCAGGGGTGGCACAACGGCTAATGGATAATGTTGTAAAGCTATTTGGTGCTGTCCGCGGTGGCATGGCAATTACCGTTGCTCTGATTGGTATTTTGTTAGCCGCGACAACCGGCATTATCGGTGCCTCTGTTGTTTTGTTGGCGTTGCTCGGTTTGCCGCAAATGTTAGATCAGAACTACAAGCCTGAATTGGCTACCGGCACTGTTTGCGCCGTTGGTACCCTTGGCATTCTTATTCCGCCCAGCATTATGTTGGTGTTGATGGCAGACCGACTAGCCATGCCAGTCGGAGACTTGTTTCTTGGTGCATTGTTTCCAGGTTTGCTATTAGGCGCATTGTTCGTCACCTATATTCTTATCTACGCCTATTTGAATCCTGAAGCAGCCCCGTTGCCGGCCCGTCATGAACCCGTGACCCTTAATCTGGTTGTTGGCGTACTGTTAGCGATTCTGGCGCCAGCTGGACTCATCGTTGCGGTGCTAGGATCAATCTTTTTTGGCATTGCCACACCCACTGAAGCTGCTGGGGTTGGTGCATTTGGGGCCATGCTTCTGGCCTGGCTTAATCGACGGCTAAACTTTCAGGTTATGAATGAGGTCTTAAGAGAAACGACTAAAACCACTGCCTATATTTTCGCTATTTTTCTCGGCGCCACGGCCTACTCGCTAGTATTACGAGGTCTTGGTGGCGATGAGCTAATTGCTGACCTGCTGAAAGGGCTACCATTTGGCCCCACCGGCATTTTAATAGGGATTTTATTCTTCACGTTTATTCTCGGCTTCTTTCTGGATTGGATTGAAATAACGCTAATCGTTTTACCCCTGGTGAGTCCGGTGGTGATGGATCTGGGGTTTGATCTGGTCTGGTTCACGGTACTGTTTGCGGTTTGCTTGCAAACATCATTCTTAACCCCGCCAGTAGGCTTTGCGATCTTCTACTTAAAGGGTGTTGCGCCTCCAGATATCAAGGTGGG
>CBDUKY010000268.1:0-5046 GCA_965367925.1 uncultured Pseudomonadales bacterium
CCGGCGAACTGGGCGAGGGTAAAGATATGGTTCCGCCAACTAATTTGACCTAACAGTTCACGCATTGTCGATAGGCTCCATAACAATCAGGATTTCAAAGCTGTTGGCATCATCACCGATAGCATTGCTCTCTGCATCATCCCCGATCTGATCTGTAAACCTGGCAGTGTCTCGAACATCAACAGCGGTTTGGATAAGCAACACCTGCTCGACCTCCGGTATTTGTTCTAGCTCCGATATAAAACTCTGCATCTTATTAATCGTGCTGCGATAGGACGCACCTTCAGTTTTGATGTGTCCGATAAGGGTCAGAGCAGACTGGCGTCGACTACTGATATCCTCGCCAGTGTCACCATAGAGTTCGGCCATTAGTTGTTCTTGTAAAAAGGGGTCTTCTTCTTCAAGTAGGCTAAGTTTATGGCCAATAACTATTTGCTGCAGTTCGAGCGCGGGATATTTTTGCCATTCAAGTTCTTGTAGCTGGATATTGCTGAACGCCGGTTGGCTTAGTACTGCGCCAACAGGTCCAAAGTAATGATGGGGTGCCTGATCAGCGTCCTTGCCGATCTTATCTAGTAGGGTAACCGCGGTCTGGACCGAGCCAGATAGCTCAAGTTGATTCAGTTCATCGCCATAGAGGCTATAGTATTCGCTTTGCAGACTAGCGATATCAAGACTAAGCAATTCTTGTTGTTGGTCGAGCTCAAGACTTTTTAGTGCGAGGATAACGGCGATAGTAATACAGACCAGACTGCCGATTTCCGTTACCTGGGTTATAACCTTGTCTACCAGATATTTGTAGAAGGTAGATTTTTGATCTTCAGTCGCATAGTGATCGTAGATTGAGTTTGTGCGGGTACAGAGGAATGAAAATAGCGCATCGGCGCCAAGTGCTGCGGAGTTTTGTACGCCAAAATGTTTGAACAAACCCTGCAAGCTAACGAATGAATAGTGAATGTTCGATTTATCGTGGGTTAAAGCCTGGGCCTCTTCAAGAGAATCGTCGTTTAGGATGCAGTAGACCTTGAGCTCATCGGCGCCTTCCATAATGCGCTGATTCAATAAGAAGTTATAAATCTCCCCGGTACCTCGCTCAAGATTAGCAATCACACCCTTAAAGTCATCGTTATCCCACATGTCCTTGTCGAACTTGGCTTGTCTGGAAAGCAATAGCTTGCCATGGTGAAAGTAGCTATTTCGGAGCGAACTCCTGACTTGACGCGAGACAATCAGTGCATGTTCGGCATCAGCAAGTACCGGCTTGAGCAGGCGGTCGGTAAGTAGTGGTAAGGACCAGATACCAGCTAATCGAACATTGTGTTTTTCAAGGCGTTCGAGCCATGGTGCAAGTAGACCGGTGTTGGTTAGTGCGGAAAGCAGGAGCAAGTCATCCCGGCGTCCTATTTTACTTCGTCCATAGACGCTAGCATGAACATAGGTTTCATCCCGGTAGTGTCTATCGATTTGGCGGTCAATAAGTGCTTTCCTATCCCACAGATTGACGTGAGGTATGGTTTCTCGTCTGAAATCTTCTTCAATCATGTCCACCAGCAGACGAGCCGGCATAGTGACTGAATTCGCAAGTAAATACTCGAAATCCTCAAAGCCATCTTCGTCGGGTTGGAAGTCACGGGTACTAATAAGGGTCTTTTCTTCCCAATCGAAGACCGTCATACGATACCCTGAAAAATAAAAGACTCTTTCCATAGTTAGCTAATACCGGTTGCGGCACTCCAAACAGGACCGAGCACTGAAAGCATGATCCAGCCCAATAGGGTACCCATGATGACAGTTAAAACTGGACTAATGGCTGGTTCAATTGTCTCGATGGTTTCTTGAATTTCTCGATCATAGAAGTAGCTGACGTTTAACAGTGCCTCATCCAAATTACCCGTGGTTTCACCTACTTTTAGCATCCTGATAACCAGCGGTGGGAAGATTTGAACGCGAACGAAGCTATCACTAATACCGCCGCCTTCACTGATTGCTTTGGTGGCATCGTTAATGGCTTTAGAAATATAGGTGTTATCAACCAGTGCCTCACAGATTTCTAGTGAACGCAGTACAGTCACCCCTGAACTATAGAGCAAGGCCATATAGGTCGCGAAGCGGGTTAATCTGATTTTCATGCCCAGTGGGCCAAAAAGTGGAACCTTTAGCTTCATACCATCAATGGCATATTTGAGTTCAGGTCTGGTTTTTGACGCCACTCTCAATAGAACCGTAAGACCAAGTGGTACTGCTGCTATCAGCCACCAATAAAGTGCGAAGAAGGTTGAGGTGTTGATCAGTAGCTGAGTATGGAACGGGATTTCGCCACCTAACTCGCTTACAAAGGGGATAATTTTTGGTACCAGATAAAGTAAGAGAAAAGCAGAAACGAAAAATATAATAATGCCGACAATAACGGGGTACATCATGACCCGTTTCGCGTTGGCAATAAGTTCGTCTGCCTTACGCATGGTTTCACCCATTTGATGTAATACTTTTGGTAGCTCACCAGATTCTTCACCCACAGCAATAAGAGCGATAAACACTTCATCAAAGTCATGGGGAAAAAGCGCGAGTGCACCAGAGAAGTTTGAGCCACCTTCGATTGCTTCAACAATACCTGCAAGGACATCACGAAAGTAATTGTCTGTAACGCTATCACGCAAATCGGTTAGGCCATCTAACAGCGGTACGCCGGAGGCAACCAATTGTTCAAGGTGAAAAACCATATTGATCAATTCGCGCCGGGGGATAACGCCCTTGCCGAGCCGGAATCGAATTCGTCTGTGAGGTTTACAGCTCACCAGATCGAAACCCTGGTTTTCTAGACGAAACTCGACGTCCATTTCGTTTTTGCTCTGCATGATGCCGGTATGATATTTACCGTAAGCATCAATGGCGCGATAGCGAAACTCTGCCATTAGTTTAATCCTGCCGTGAGATCAACAACCCGGCTTAGTTCTTCTATCGTCGTTCGACCCTGAATTACCAGCCGCAAGCCATCTTCTGACATGGTGATAAAGTCGTCCTGTTTGGCCTGTTTTCGAAACTGCTGCATGGTGGCCTGCTTGGCGATTAATTCATCAAGATGATCGTTTAGGGTTAGCACTTCCATGACAAGAGTTCGGCCCTTGTAGCCAATGTTCGAGCAAGCATCACATCCAGTGGCAGAGAAAACCTCGATAGAATCGTCGAGACCAAGAATGATGTTCTCAAATTCTTCTGATTGGCGAGGTGCTTTGCATTTTTCACACAGCAAACGAATGAGTCGCTGGCCGATGATGCCAATAATGTTCCCTGACAAGATGTCTGGTGGTACACCAATATCGATAAGTCGTGGGATTGCGCCTATGGCTGAGTTGGTGTGTAGGGTTGTAAATACCTGGTGACCAGTCATTGCTGCTCTAAAAGCCATTTCCGCCGTTGCAGTATCCCGGACCTCACCAACCAGAATAATGTCAGGGTCCTGGCGCATGATGGAGCGGATACCAGCTGCGAAATCCATTTTTGAAACCTCATTGATCGAGGTCTGACGAATCATATTGATCGGATATTCGACAGGGTCTTCAAGCGTCATGATGTTGACTTCGATGGAATTCAAGAAGTTCAACATGGAGTACAAGGTGGTGGTTTTACCACTACCTGTTGGGCCGGTCACAAGAATAATGCCTTCTGGACGACTCATCAGTAGTTTGAGTTTTGTCAGTGTCTCATCGGGGATATCGTATTTTTCAAGATCAACCAGTCCCTTGGCACGATCTAATACACGCAGAACAATATTCTCACCATAGACAGTCGGCAGTACCGAAACACGAAAATCAACAGTACGGCCACCAACTCTGAGAGAGATACGACCATCTTGTGGCACCCTATTCTCAGCAATATTGAGGCCGGCCATTACCTTGAGTCGCACGGAAAGTGCTGCCCAGTAATCCTTATGTAGGCTGCGAATCTGACTCATCACACCGTCGATTCGGTATCTTAAGCGAAGAAAACTAGATTCAGGTTCAAAGTGAATATCAGACGCATCGCGCTTAACAGCGTCAGCAAGTAGCGCGTCCACCAGACGGACGACGGGCTGGCTATATTCATCGCCACCTTCGCCGAGGCTATCGTAGTCGATGACCCCGGTCTCAACTTCTTTCAAGATGCCATCTACGGACATCTCATAACCGTAGAAATCATCTACAGCGCTACTAATATCACTTTCTGCAGCGAGCACCGGGACGACAGTGATATCGGCAGGGATGTTTGCGTTTATCCGGTCGAGTACCATCACGTCATAAATATCTGTCATCGCCAATACAAGATCCTTCTCGATAGGATCGTAACTAACGGGTACAACATTAAGCCGCTGGGCTAACTGTTTTGGGATCAAAGAGATTGCTTCGATATCAAGCTCGACCTTTGAGAGGTCGATACTATCCCGGCCGAGTGCCTGGCCGAGTACATCTCGCATGACAGATTCAGAAATAAAGCCGAGATCAATAAGGGCCTGACCGATCATCTTGCCAGTCTTCTTCTGTTCGATCAGGGCGATAGTAACCTGATCCGGGGTAATCAAGCCGCGCTCTACAAGCTGATCACCTAATCTAAGTTTCTGCTTAGCCATCTATTGCAGCATCCAATTCATCAATGCGGCGTTGTAAGTCAGCTTCAGAGAAGCTGGCGCCGTTTGTCTGGGCAAGTTCAAGTGCGTCTTTATAGAATCGACGCGCCTGTTCCGGTTGTCTCAAATGATCTAACGAAATAGCCAGGTTGTAGGCATAGTCAGGATTCTGATTGTCGAGCTCAAAAGCCTTAAAGAAGGCCGATTGCGCTTCACGCCACTTTCTAGTGGCTGCATAGTTGATGCCTTTTAGAAAATGAAGATAGGCAGACTCTGGATTCGACGCAAGCAGCGTATCGATGTCATTGTTAACAGAAACGCTGTTTTCTTTTCGATTGGTAATTGCGAGCATGCCGGCACGAGCAAGACTGTCATTGGGGTCGGTGGAAAGTCGACGCTGGTAAAAAGTCAGAGCTTCCTGTTGACGGTTCTGGGCCACCGCGACA
>CBDUKY010000269.1:0-5033 GCA_965367925.1 uncultured Pseudomonadales bacterium
GTGCTTTACCGGCTGCGTGTGAACATCTGGACAATGTTCGCCAGGACCTTATTGGCGCTAGCTGGCAACTCAATGACCACCTCGTGAAATACCTGGCCTGAAAATTTTGCTTTAACGCCTTTGATTTCTGCAATGCGTGCTAACAAATCTGTTATGCCGAGATGACATTGCATGGCAACGTTACGAATACCTTCATCACCGAGCAAACTCATATAGATGGTCGCTGCGGTGACAAGTAATCCCTGATTGGTACAAATATTAGATGTCGCCTTACCCCGGCGGATATGCTGTTCCCTCGCCTGAAGGGTTAAGGCAAAGC
The DNA here is from genome assembly GCA_965367925.1 of uncultured Pseudomonadales bacterium. Taxonomy (GTDB): domain Bacteria; phylum Pseudomonadota; class Gammaproteobacteria; order Pseudomonadales; family Azotimanducaceae; genus JAHRVQ01. Next base: position 320 of record CBDUKY010000269.1, read on the forward strand.
CAACCTTGCCATCAAGGTCGACGGTTTTGCCGATGATGCGACCAGGCATCTGCCTGACAATCGCCTGTTTACAGCACATAAAGCCAAGATAAGGACCACCGGAGGCAACAGGAATACCAAAGGGTTGGCCTTCGCCAACAACAATATCCGCCCCGGATTCACCCCATTGCCCAGGTGCACCAAGAATGCCAAGCGCCATCGGATTAATCGCCGCGATCAGCAATTGTTTTTGCCCATGGGCCCAGTCTGTTAGCTTGTGGACCTGCTCCAGAGTGCCAAAGAAGTTTGGGTAAGCAATTGCCATAGCAGCAAAATCTTCCCCTTCATACTGGGCCAGACTAGCTAAATCGATCGTTCCGGAATCTGTGTCCCAGTCTAGTCTCACCAGTTCAATACCCTGATTGCGGACAATATTATCGCAAGCACTCAGGTAGGTAGGATGAATGTTGCCAGCCACCAGGATGCGTTTAGACTTAGAGCCGCGATTGGCACGAACGGCCATCAATATTGCTTCCGCGAGGGCAGATGCACCATCGTAGACCGAGGCATTTGCCACATCCATGCCAGTGAGCCGTGTAATCATGGTTTGAAATTCGTAAATAAGCTGTAACGTGCCCTGACTTGCTTCCGCCTGATAGGGTGTATAGGCAGTCATAAACTCACCACGACCCACCAGGTCCCACACAGCGGCAGGTATATGGTGCTGATAAGCCCCTGCACCCAGGAATGACAGCCGGACCTCGTCCGCCGCCGCCCGTTCACTCATAAGGCGTAGCAGGGCCATTTCAGAAATTGCTTCAGGTGTATTGCGTAGCACACCTGCTCGAATTTCTGCGGGTATTTCATCAAATAAAGCTTCAATAGAATCCACCCCAATCGCGTCCAGCATATGCTGTTCGTCTTGTGGCGTGTGGGGCACAAAAGGCATCTAGAACCTCTGGTTTCGTCAGTTGTTAATCGGTAACACATTCAGGCCCAGGGAAAGCCTGATGTAACAATGGTTGCGCTAGTGATCTTCGTTTTCGCAAAATTCCTGGTAGGCCTTGGCGTCCATCAGCGCGTCGAGCTCGGACAGGTCGCCAGGTTGCATCTTGAAAAACCAGCCATCGGAATAAGGGGCCTCATTGACTGTTTCTGGGCTTTCTTCCAGTTCTGTATTTACTGCTGTGATGGTGCCAGAAATTGGCGCATAGATATCTGATGCAGCTTTTACTGATTCAACGACACCAGCTTCACCCTTTGCAGCAACCGCCGCATCAAGCTCGGGTAACTCTACATAAACAACATCCCCAAGCGCCTCCTGGGCATGATCGGAAATTCCGACGGTGACACTTCCATCATCTTCAACACGAACCCACTCGTGGCTCTCCGCATATCGAAGTTCGCCTGGAAATTCACTCATGTCATGCTCCTGTACTGGTCAATTACTGTTTATATCTTTGATTATGAGGCTAGTTTGTAAACCTGTTTGCCGTTTCTTGCAAATGGTGGTTGTACCTTATGTACTGGCATCCGTTTACCACGGATCTCAACGGTTAAATTCTCACTGCCAACACTAATACGTGCCAACGCAATGGCGTGTTGTAAAGTTGGCGAAAAAGCGCCACTGGTAATCTCACCGACTTCTTCATCACCGGCAAAAACAGGGTAATGAGCCCGGAGTACACCTCTGGTTTGCATTACGAGGCCCACGAGCTCACGACTAACACCTTTTGCTTGTTGTTCGAGTAATGCTGATTTTCCAATAAAGTCTCGATCACCATCCAGCACCACCGTGTTGCCCATGTTCGATTCAAATGGGGTCACAGTTTCATCCATATCACTGCCATACAAGTTCATACCTGCTTCTAGTCGCAGGGTATCTCTGGCGCCCAGACCCACAGGCTTTACACCAGCTTCCAATAGCTGCTGCCAGAGACCGGCAGCTTCTTCGTTAGGCAGGATAATCTCAACGCCCTTTTCACCGGTATATCCGGTTCGTGCAATAAACCAGTCCTCGACAAAGCCGCCAACAAAGGGTTTTAGCTGCTGAACAAATTCCGCTTTCGCACCAGCTAAGGTTGCTTGCACCCGGTCGAGGGATTCTGGTCCTTGCACTGCCAGAATAGCGAGATCTGGCCGTTCAACTATTTCACAATCAAAGCTGGCAATCTGCTTTGTCATCCAATCCAGATCTTTTTGTCGAGTGGCACAATTGACCACAATTCGATAACCGTCAGCGGTCAAATAAACAATAAGGTCATCTAAAACACAGCCGGCAGGATTTAACATCGCGCTATAAAGCGCCTTACCTGGTGTTACTAACCTGGCAATATCATTTGCTAGTAGCTTACTTAGGTACGCCTGACTGTCGACGCCGTGTAAGTCAATCACGGTCATATGGGACACATCACAAATACCGGCATGCTGGCGCACGATATGATGTTCTTCGATTTGTGAGCCATAGTTGATTGGCATATCCCAGCCACCAAAATCTACCATCTTGGCACCGCTGGCGAGATGTAAATCATATATCGGTGTGCGAAGACCCATGGAATAACCTATAACTTGTCGGCGTCAAAAGTGGCCGCCATTCTAACTTTTTAGCAGCCCTTCTAACAATGAGATGTGTGCAACTCTGGGGTGAATTAATTTATTGACCGCTGGCGAGCCTGGCAATAGCTGCTTTAATCATCTTGTTGTTCTCGAAGACCGCCATACCCGTATTCCGAAGCCAGCCAATTACTGGCGTCTGCTTAGCATAGAGGCGTTTAAAGGCTTCCATGGCGATAGACATGGCAATATTGTGAGGCTGGCGAGCCCTGACGTAACGGTTCAATAACGACAGACTGCCATGAGATTCGTCCGAAAAAACACTTTGCTTAATAAAGCTCGCTAATGTTCTGGCATCTGCCAAACCAAGGTTAGCACCTTGACCCGCAAGTGGATGAATCGTGTGGGCCGCATCTCCAATCAAAGCCAGATTCGACTTCACATAGCGGTAGGCTTGTTGTTGTCGTAATGGGAAAGAGAAGCGTTTATCACAGGCAACAACCTGACCGAGGTCTTCCTCACTATTTTCAGAAAGTTGATCACAGAAACTTCCATCATCCAGGGATAACAATTGATCCACCTCAGCAGTGGACCAGACGATAGAGCACAGATGAGGGTCTGCCAGGGGCAGAAAGGCAAGGGGGCCAGTTTCCGTAAACCATTGCCTGGCTATTTCTCCATGTGGCAATTCAGTCTGGATCGTTGTTACCAGGGCATTTTGCCCATAGTCCCAGGCAAGGGTCTGAAGACCCGCTAGTTCCCGGACAATGGAATTGCCACCATCGGCTCCAACCAGTAGTTCGCAGTCAGCGGTCGTGTCATCATCAAAACCAAGCCTATAGCCGCTATCTATTGGGTCAGCCGAGGTTAATTTCGCTGCGAATTTCAGATGCACATTGTCTGCCTGGTGCAACTGCTGTAGCAGACCATCTACCACCAACTGGTTTTCAACAATAATACCGAGGTCATTCTGCTTAATGTCCTCAGCAGTAAATGCAATTGACGACGTACCTGCCGCATCTTTTACCAACATTTCCTTAAAGGTGACTCGACGCGCTACCGCAGAAAGCGCACCAAGGTTTTCAAGCATCTTCACCGAGGCCAGATTCAAGGCGCTGACTCTTGGCGAGTAACCACTATTTAGCTGATACCCATCCTGACAAGGTTCAGTTATCGGCCCCAGAGATGGCTCATTTGCCCCATCAAGAAGCAGCACCTTGAAACGCGTGTTTGCTAATTCGCAGGCAAAACTCAAACCTACTAATCCTGCCCCGCAAACGGCTATATCATAATGCTGATTCACGAGGCCAGGGCCGGATTATTTGCTGACATAAAGGACTCAATTTCTTCAATCGTTTTAGGAATCTGTTCGGTCAAGATTTCAAGACCATTGTTTGTGACCAGCACATTATCTTCGATACGGATGCCAATACCACGGTACTTTGCTGGTACATCTGCCAGCAATTCATTGACATAGATACCAGGCTCCACCGTCATCACCATACCAACTTCAAATACCCGGGGCATACCTTCTACCTGGTATTCGCCGACATCGTGCACATCTAAACCAAGCCAGTGACCCGTTTTGTGCATATAGAACTTTTTGTAAGCCTCCTGCTCAATCAAGGTATCCACATCCCCTTCGAGTAATCCGATATCAACTAGACCTGACGTGATTACTTTCACCGCAGCATCATGGGGTTGCTCCCAGTGGTTGCCGGGTTTGATGGTTTCAATGGCTGCCGCTTGTGCCTCAAGAACAATGTTATATAGCTCTCTCTGGGCCTTGCTGAACTTACCATTAGCAGGAAAGGTGCGAGTCACATCTGCGGCATAGCTTTCATATTCACAACCAGCATCTACTAGCACCAGTTCGCCATTTTTTATCTGCTCGCTATTTTGAATATAGTGCAAGATGCAGCCATTATTCCCTGCACCAACAATAGATGGATAGGCAGGAGACCTGGCGCCATGCTTCATAAAGGTATGGAGCAATTCTGCTTCAAGTTGATACTCATACATACCAGGTGCAACTGTTGCTAATAGCTGCTTGTGTGCTTCAGCGGTAATTTCGGATGCCCGCTGCATAACCTCAAGTTCCTGACGGCTCTTAAACAAACGCAGTTCATGAAGATATTGATCAAGCTGGATAAATTCACCAGGCGGTCTGGCGCCTGATTGC
>CBDUKY010000270.1:0-5027 GCA_965367925.1 uncultured Pseudomonadales bacterium
AATAACATCAGTCGCAAACTCGTCGTACAGGGTGGCTAGATGAACGCACTGCAACTCTATGGCAAGTATATCGGCGTCTCCTTCAGGGCCCAGATGCAGTATCGGCTGTCTTTTCTCATGGGGGCTACCGGTCAATTTCTATCGACCATTGTTGAGATTGTCGCCATCTGGGCACTGTTTGACAGGTTTGGCAATCTGCCTAATTGGAATCTGGCGGAGGTTTGCATCCTCTACGGTATCGTCAATGTTTCCTTTTCTATCGCCGATAGCATCACCCCAGGATTCGATGTTTTTGGTCCACAGTACATCAAGACAGGCAATTTTGATCGCCTGCTGCTCAGGCCACGAAGCATCGCCTTGCAGCTATTTGGTCATGAACTTGCGCTCCGGCGTGTGGGCAAACTACTTCAGGGCCTGCTGGTTTTCCTCTGGGGCATCAATCAACAGCCTATTGACTGGGGGCTTCTCAATTGCAGCCTGCTGCTGTTCACGATCATGGGCGGTATCGCTTTTTTTACCGCACTACTTATCTTTCAGGCCACCTTATCGATCTGGACCGTCGAATCTCTTGAGATAATGAATACGATGACCTACGGCGGTGTGCAAACTGCCCAGTACCCTTTCGATATCTATCAGTCCTGGTTTCGAAAATTCTTTACCTATGTGGTGCCGCTTGCTTGCATCGCCTACTTTCCGGTCCTCGCCATCATTGGGAAACTTGACCCACTTGGCAGTAGTAATCTATTTCAGGTCTTCTCTCCAGCAATTGGCTTTCTATTTCTCGGTGCAGCATTGATCGCTTTTAAATTTGGCATCAATCGTTACACTTCAACCGGTAACTAACTCAAGGAATAACATTATGTATCTTGCAATGAACCGCTTTCAGATTGCTAAAGGCTTCGAAGAAGGCTTTGAGAAGATCTGGCGAGAACGTGACACCTATCTAACAGAAGTGCCAGGCTTCAAATCATTTGCCTTGCTCAAAGGACCAGAAGCAGATGATCATGTGCTTTATGCATCCCACACCGTCTGGGCATCAGAGGAAGACTTTAAGAACTGGACCGAATCAGAACACTTCCGCAAAGCACACGCCCAGGCTTCAGCACCCAAAGGTACTTATCTTGGACATCCCAATCTTGAAACCTTTAAGCAGGTGCTTTAGGCCTGACTAGGCTCTGCCAGGCTGGAGATAATAGTCAGAAACTGGCAGGGAACGCATCCGCCGCCGGGTGATCTTGTGGATGGCATTAACAACAGCTGGTGCAACACAAGGTACGCCTGGCTCCCCGAGTCCGCCCCACTTGTCACCACCGGAGAGTAGAAAATGGGTTTCCATCTTCGGTGTGTCCTTCATCCCTAGTACCCGGTAGGTATCGAAATTGTTTTCCAACACCTTACCCTTCTCAATCGTGATCTTGCCAAACAATGCAGCGGACAAACCATAGACAACACCGCTTTCAATCTGGGTTTTGGCAATTTGCGGATTGACGAGATTGCCGCAGTCAACCACAGAGACAACTCTGTGAACCTTGACACCGCCGCTTGAATTTAAGGAAAGCTCCACGACTGCACCGACAATGGTGCCAAAGCTTTCATGGATGGCAACACCGCGCGCCACACCAGATGGTAGCCGCTTGTTCCAGCCTGACTGCTGCTCTAGTTCATCTAATACCGCCAGTAAGTCTGGGCGATGGGAAAGATATTTTCGCCGGAAACCAATTGGGTCCATACCTGAGGCTTCTGCTAGTTCGTCAATAAAACATTCCATCGCAAAGGCATTTTGAGATGAGCCAACAGAGCGCCACCACCAGGTAGGTACCTGGGTGTTTTTAATTGTGTGAGTAATCCGCCGGGGGGCAAATTTGTAAGGCATATTTGCCAGACCTTCCACAGAGGTGCTGTCGACACCGCCAGGCACCTCGCCTTTGATATCTTGCAGAATCGAATGGGTTACCGAGTGATTTTCATAGGCAATGATATTGTTATCTAGATCAAGTCCGACTCTAAATCGCATAGCAGACATGGGTCTGTACTGCCCACCGCGCATGTCGTCTTCTCGACTCCAGATCATTTGCACCGGGCGACCTATCTCAGCGGCAATCTGGATTGCCTCCTCGACAAAATCTGTATTGCTACGACGACCAAAGCCGCCACCTAGAAAACAATTGTGGACATAGATATTTTCAACCGCCACACCGGTGAGCTTGTTGGCTACCTCAACAACACTTTGCGGGTTCTGTACGCCAGCCCAGATATCAACCCTGGTCTGGGTCACATGAACGGTACAATTTAGAGGCTCCATCGCCGCGTGGGCTAGATATGGCACGAGATAATCAGAGGCGATAGTTTTCTCTGCTACTTCAAGTTGATCTCTGGTCTTACCATCATCTTGAATAACAACACCATCTTCATTTAAGGCGGCATAAAAATCAGAACGGAACGTCTCCGTATAGGTTTTAGCTTCTTCGCCTGTATCCCATTGGACAGGCAAGGCTTCAATGGCTTTTGCCGCTTGCCAGTAAGTCTCAGCTGCAATTGCAACTGCAGTTTCCATTCGCACCACACCCAGTACACCTGGCATATTACGAACAGCGTTATATCGAAGGCCGCGCACCTTGCCGCCTAACACGGGACAATGAGTGACAGCGGCATAGACCATATCCGGGACCCGAACATCCATACCAAATATCGCAGACCCGTCCACCTTAGCAGGAGTATCCAGACGTTTTGTTGGCAAGCCCATCAGACTAAAGTCTTCAGGCGACTTGATTTTAACATTGGCGACTGACACCTCAGCAGCTAGTTTGGCAATCTGCCCATACTTCACCTTCCGGCGGTCTGGTTTGTGATGTACTTCACCATAGTCTGCATAGCAGTCCGCTGGATCGACACCCCAGGTTTCTGCTGCTGCTTTGATTAGCTTTTCACGCGCTTCTGCACCTGCTTGCTGCAAATAAGGTCTTGAGCGACGCACTGCTTGACTGCCGCCAGTCCCCATCGCCCCATAAACACCTTGTTCACGGTTATGTCGATTAACATCAGCATACTCAACCCGGACATTGCGCCAGTCAGCTTCTAGCTCATCAGCCACAATCATGGGTAAGGCTGTCATGACACCCTGCCCCATCTCTGACTGGGCGACGCGAATAATAATGCTTTCATCAGGTTCAATAGCAAGCCAGGCATTTATCTCTGAACCAGTAATTTCTGTCGCTTCATAAGGGGAGGCTTTGGCGAATACAGGAAGGTGAAAGCCAAGCAACATACCGCCAGCAAGGGAAACGGAGCTTTGTAAAAATTGTCTACGGCTTATATCGCTCATTAGCTGCTCCGCCTTCTAACAGCAGCATGTATCGCTGCACGTATTTGCGGATAGGTGCCGCAGCGACAGATATTGGTCATTGCCTGATCAATTTCTTCATCCGTTGGCTTTGCATTTTGCTTGAGTAGTGACACAGCCGCCATGATCTGACCGGATTGGCAATATCCGCACTGGGGCACATCTTCTTCTATCCAGGCAAGTTGCACAGGGTGATCAGCATTTTCAGACAAGCCCTCAATGGTGACAATGTCGAACTGCTCAGACTGGGCAACAGTTGTACGACAAGACCTGACTGGATGACCATTCATATGAACGGTACAAGCACCACAAACCCCTATACCACAACCATATTTGGTCCCGGTTAGATTAAGATTATCGCGCAATGCCCAGAGCAATGGCGTTTCTGGGTCAATATCCAACTCGTGGGACTGACCATTAATATTCAATCGGACCATGCTTTGCCTTAGCTCAGAATTCTATTCGGGATTATCGTAAACCAGCCCAGGCCTGACGCTTGCCGTCATCTGGGTCATTTACCAGCTCACTTTCAGTATCAAACCGCATGGTGGTTCTGGTTTCTAGATCATAGACCGGCCAACCAGGATCGCCAGTTTTAACAAATTGTGTCCATGCTTGATGCATTGTATCTGCCAGCGCCTGCGGAGACTCTCCCTTACCGATGAACGCGGCTACACCGGGTTTATCCAGGTTGTTAAACACAAAGGGAATTTCCAGTGCGTGAGTTGCTTTTAAGCCAGGCTGCCTGGATTCCCATGCGAATAAATACATCCAGGTTCGGTCAGTGTATTTGGCCCTTGCCTCAGCGACACGAAGTGCAGGAATCCGAAAGCTATGATCAGTTTGCAATTGAATCGCAAGATCAGTTGGTGTCGCATCAGGATAGGCTGCCTTGTATGCAGCTAACACAGATTCGTTAGCATCAATACGCGCCAGACTCTTTTTTAATCGCACTTCATCAAATTCACCGATTTGGAATAGTGTCGATTCATCCTTATTGGTACCAAGCAACACCTCGACCTCAGCCGCCGCGCCATCTTTAATCGCATCGAGCGGTGATACTGGCAGTACGCTATTACCTATACTTGGATAGAAAGGTGCCACAGTTCCCAGACCTTCAATTTTGTTAGCTTCTAACTCAATTTTGCTTTGTACGTCGAGAATTTCTTCTGCCGTCTTTGATGCCAGTTCATCAATGGTGGCGGCGTTTAACAGCTCAAGAAACCTATCCGTCACCTTCTGCGCTGCGGCCTTTGACACCACATGCTGTCCAGCACCACTTTGCGGGATTGCACGCTTCATCATGCCCTGTGCAAGGGGCGAGCTCATCACAGAAGTGACACTGAAGGCGCCTGCGGATTCCCCAGCCACGGTAATTTGCTCAGGATCACCACCGAAATTAGCAATATTTTCCCGAACCCAACGTAAAGCCGCGATCTGATCCAGGGTACCGTTTGCGCCAGAGGTCTCGTATTCATCACCGAACCTCGAGAGATCCGTAAATCCAAGTGCACCCAGGCGATAGTTAATACTGACAACAACAATGTCACCCTGGGTCGCAAATTTTGCACCGTTATACCAGGGCACTGCGCCCTGACCAGTTCGATAAGCACCACCATGAATCCAGAAAAATACTGGTCGCTTTTTGTTGTCGGCCGCAGGCCTGCAAATATTAAGATACAAACAA
>CBDUKY010000271.1:0-5008 GCA_965367925.1 uncultured Pseudomonadales bacterium
GGGCAACCCCTGGACACCGGCCTCTGACACACCTGCTGCACATCCCAACGCACGCTTTACAGTCCCTGCGGCACAGTGCCCTGCCATTGCAGATGAATGGGAAGAATTAAAAGGCGTGCCTATTAGTGCCATCTTATTCGGCGGCCGTCGCGCCACGGTTGTACCGTTAGTCAATGAAGCCAGGGACTGGGTTCAAGGTACATTCTTTGGCTCAATTGTTTCCTCAGAGAAGACCGCTGCTGCAGTTGGTACCATCGGCGAGCTTCGACGTGACCCAATGGCCATGCTGCCCTTTTGTGGCTACAACATGGCTGACTACTGGGGCCACTGGCTCAAAGTTGGTGCTACTAAAGGCGCTAAACTACCAAAGATCTTCTACGTTAACTGGTTCCGCAAAGACGACAACGGCAAGTTTATGTGGCCAGGCTTTGGTGAGAATAGCCGGGTACTCGAATGGGTCTTTAATCGATGCGAGGGCACGGCTGAAGCCGTTGAAACCCCTATCGGCAATCTGCCAACGCTTGATGCACTTAATTTTGATGGTCTGGATCTTGATGATGCCGCCAGAGCACAACTACTTCGGGTAGAAGTTGACGGTTGGCTAAACGAAATTCCGTTGATCAATGAATACTTTGATCAGTATGGAGACAGAGTCCCCCAGGCATTTCGTGATGAAGTGAAGCAATTGCAAGAACGACTCGAACAAGCCAAGCAAGCTGTTGCATAATTGATAGCAACATTGGCTTACAGCATAAAAAAAGGCGACTCATGTCGCCTTTTTTCTATCTGCTAATCAATAACCTCTAGTTGCCCAGTTGCACACCGTCAATTAGCTTGCACCTTTCTCATTGTGGGTTCGCAATTGATTTTCCAGATCCCGTACTCTTTGCCTTAGTTCAGGTGTCTGATCATTGGATCTTAAGCGTTCGATCTCATCCCGCAATTCGAACAACTCATCTTCAAGCTCTTCTATTTCCTCTTCCAGAATCGCCTCAACATCCACTTTGAGCTCATACTTTTCATTGCAGGACGCGACCTGATCCGGCAGTGTGACAAGATCATAGAGCCAACCGACAAGAAACAGGCCACCGGTAAAAAAATAGGTGACACCAAGCACCGGCTTATGCAAATAAAACTTATGTAAACCCAATATGCCCAGAGGAAAGGCAAACAAGTAGGCCATTAAGGTACTGCGGGGGCTGCTTGGCCTCGACATGGGTTCTAGCCTTCAGGTTTTGTCAGCTTCAGTACGAAGCGATCAGTTTTACCGCGTATTTCTGGTGCAAACACCAGGGCTGTATGTTGGTCTGCCGAATTCGCCAGCAGATCACTTGCCGTCACCTCAAAGCCAGCGGCTTCCGCCAGTTTAATCGCCTGGTCACGCGTCATGCGGTGAAGCTTCGCATTATCCGCCCCCGCATCACCATTGTGATCAATAATACCAAGCACCCCACCCGGCTTAAGTACGGTTTTAATTTGCGCTAGCATCTGTGCCGCAGCATTTTCTGAGGTGTTGTAAATATCGTGGAGGTTTAGCGCTGTAAACGCAAAGTCGAGAGATTCAGGGTCAATTTCCAATGCACTCAATTCTCTATCCCAACGTTTAACATTCGGCAGCCGATTTTCCGCCAACCTGGCAGTCAGGGCCTTATCATTTGCGCCATCGCGGAACTTGAGTACCACAGCCGGGTTTTGTGCGTAAACCATCCCATCTGGGCCAACAGCGTGGGCTAGAACTTCTGTGTACCAGCCACCAGCAGCGATGACATCGATCACCTTCATGCCACGTTCAAGACCGAGAAAATACAATACCTCTGCAGGCTTTCTTGCCTCGTCACGCTCACTATCACCCGCCTGACGGTCAAAACTATTTAAGCTTGCGCTAATCTGATCGACGCTATATTCCGCCTGTGCAAAGGCTGGCGTCAACATTGAAAGGAATATCAAAGAACGTAGAAACATTTGCTCACCTACCTGTTATCAGACGGCACTTATTGCAACACAAACATTTTAGGAGTGCTAGTAAGACGTGATCAGTGCAGGCAGTAGGCGACGGAATGGGATTGGCGCTAGCCCTTACCAGGAGACAAATGTCCTGGCATAAAAAAAGGCCGGGTCAACCCGACCTTTATTAATTGCTAACTAGTTGAGGGGGGACTTAGCTAGCAGAACTAAACTCAGGGTAAGCCTCAATGCCACACTCACTGACATCAACACCCTCGTATTCTTCTTCCTCAGTTACTCGAATACCTAAGGTAACTTTGAGGACCATCCAGGTTACAAAACTTGCGGCAAACACCCATCCGAAGATAGTCGCTGCGCCAATTAACTGACCTGAGAATGTTGAACCATCATTCGTTACTGGTACTAGCAGCAGACCTAACAACCCTACCGTGCCGTGAACAGAGATAGCACCTACAGGATCATCGATCTTCAACTTATCAAGGGCAACGATGGAGAACACGACCAACACACCACCAAGCGCACCAAAGATAGTTGCTTGTAACGCAGTAGGTGTAGAAGGTTCAGCAGTGATTGCGACAAGACCAGCCAGACAACCATTTAATAGCATTGTTAGATCAGCCTTACCGAACAAGATACGTGCAGTAATCAAGGCTGCAATACCGCCACCAGCGGCTGCTGTGTTGGTATTCAAAAACACCATGGCCACAGCGTTTGCGTTAGCAATATCACCAAGCTTTAGCACTGAACCGCCGTTAAAGCCGAACCAGCCCATCCACAGAATGAAAGTACCAAGGGTTGCAAGGGGCAAATTAGCGCCTGGGATTGCAAACACTTCACCGTTTGCACCGTATTTACCTTTTCGTGCACCGAGCAGTAGCACACCAGCGAGGGCCGCTGAGGCGCCTGCCATGTGAACAATACCGGAGCCAGCAAAGTCAGAGAAGCCAAGGTCACCCAGGGTGTAGAAGCCAAATACTGGATTACCACCCCATGTCCAACTACCTTCCATAGGATAGATAAAGCCTGTCATTACCACACTGAAAGCAAGAAATGCCCAGAGCTTCATACGCTCTGCAACAGCGCCGGATACAATCGACATGGCAGTTGCGACAAATACAACCTGGAAAAAGAAGTCTGATGCATCGGAATACACAGAACCTCCATCGAAGCCAGCCTCACGAGACTCGGCAAGTACCGTTGCAGTCAGTTCCTCTGCAGTGGCTGCACCATCCAAACCAATACCTTCGAGGAAGATACCGCCGCCATACATGATGGCGTAGCCGCAGATGAGATACATGATGCATGAAATAGCAAAAAGCGCGACATTCTTGGTTAATATCTCCGCCGTATTTTTGGAACGCACGAGTCCAGCTTCTAACATCGCAAAGCCGGCAGCCATCCACATGACTAGCGCACCGCATACGAGGAAATAGAACGTATCCATCGCATATTGAAGTTCTAATACTTGATCCACAATTGAGCCCCTCCACAGGTTTTTTATGGTTTGGTTTGATTTCAACCAGAGGAGAGCAATCTTGATGCCAAGCTTCTAAAACCGGTTACAAAAGCTTTCGCAGCCCTTTAAATATAAGCACTACAGATTCAACGGCATTCCCAGGATACAAATAATACGGCAACCATCACGCACCTATATGATGCGCTTGCACTGCCATCGCCCCAATTGCGCGCACAAAAAAGGGGCTCGAAGCCCCTTTGTTTTGAACACCTGTAAAAATCAGGCATCAAGTCTTTCAATAATGGTGCCTGTACCTAGACCACCACCACAGCACATCGCGATAAGCGCATACTTGCCGCCTGATCGCTCTAGTTCATGCAATGCTGTTGTAATCAAACGCGCACCCGTACTACCCGTTGGATGCCCAAGTGCGATTGCACCACCATTAACATTTACCTTGCTTGGATCAATGCCTAGCTCTTTCTGCCAGGCAAGCACGACAGATGCAAAGGCTTCATTGACCTCGAACACATCAATGTCATCAACCGTTAGCCCTGCTTTCTCCAATGCCTTACGAGATGCGGGAATAGGCCCCTTGAGCATGGTGACGGGATCAACGCCGACCAGTGTTGTGGCAATTATTTTTGCACGTGGTTTGAGGTTGTTATCTTTTACACCCTTCTCAGACGCGAGAATAACGGCTGCTGCACCATCAGATACCTGTGAAGAAGTACCCGCGGTATGAATTTCTTGACCGGGTACCGCTTGCAAACCAGCAAGTGCGTCAAGCGTCGTCGCGCGAAGACCTTCGTCTTTGCTAATCACCTGGGTTTTACCCGTGGGCTTAAAGTCTTCACCAAGGACAGGGGCTTCAATCGGTACGATTTCACGTTCAAAACGATTTTCTTCCCAGGCTTTGATTGCCTTTTGTTGGCTTTCAAGACCAAATTGATCCGCATCAGCACGGGTAATCTGATATTCCTCGGCAATCATGGCCGCACCCTGGAATTGGCTTGCTGGCTGATAGTGTTCGAGGTAGCTCTCTCCCATTGGGTTACCATCTTTCATGGCGGCTCCAAGCGGTACACGACTCATCATTTCAATACCGCAACTCATGACAACATCTTCAAGGCCAGCAGCAACCATTGATGCACCCATAGAAGTTGCTTGCTGGGAAGACCCGCATTGCGCATCCACAGTGGTCGCAGCAACTTCCATCGGTAACCCCTGGGATAGCCAGGCAATTCGCGCAATATTGAATGTCTGCTCACCAACCTGGGAAACGCAGCCGCCAATAACCTGATCAACCTTTTCAGGGGCTACCCCGCCACGTTCCAGCGCTGCTTTTTGAACAGCACCAAGTAGATCTGCAGGCTTCAACCCGGCCAGACCTTTACCACGCTTACCGATAGGACTTCGACAAGCTTCTACTATATAAACATCTCCCATATTGGGCTCCTCTAGCTAGTACATTTATCATTGAAATTCGCGCCAGCAAGCATATCAGTGAAAAGCACCTGATGGGAGTTCTACCGACCTCGCTACATGTACCATATTTGGGTGCCCTGGTTCTGATGTCTGGTCAAC
>CBDUKY010000272.1:0-5000 GCA_965367925.1 uncultured Pseudomonadales bacterium
GCCTTGAGCCAGACAACAGCCTTGAGCCAGACAACAGCCTTGAGCGAGATAACAGCCTTGAGCCAAAAAACAGCCTTGAGCGAGACAGCGACACCTACCAATCAAGCGTCGGTACTCGACGAGTTTGTCCCAGTGGATGCAGCCACATCCTTTGTTACTGACCTTATCAACTGGGCCCAGGTAAATCTCCTAAGCCTTGATGTTGGTCTGCAAATTGCGCTTATCGTCAGTGCGATCATACCTGCAGCACTGTTTGGGCACCTGTTTCGAGATTTTGTTCACAAGAACTTCGCCGATAAGTTACAGATTTCCATTATCAATCGACTCTTTAATGCGATCGCGGTGATAAGCGGTCCTATTATTGTTTATATCACGCTGACCGTAATTAATATTGGCCTCGCAAGTGCAGACCAACCTACGCAATGGGTCGGTGCCGCCATCGCCCTGATGAATGCCTGGATTATTGTTCGACTGGTCACCCTGGTGATCCAGTCGCCATTCTGGTCAAGTTTCGCATTTTATGTCGCCTGGCCGATTGCCGCCCTGGACGCCTTTGGCGCCCTTGGCCCGATTGTCGCGGAAATGCAGGCCCTCGCTATCCCTCTCGGCACTAATGACCAGGGGCAACCAGTCGACATTAGCCTGCTCGATGTTGTTAAAACCCTCGTCTACTTTGGTTTGCTCTTTGCTGGCGCTAACTTTGTTAGCAAGATCATTCAGGAACGGATCGAGCAGATTGAGGAATTGAATCCAGCGATCAAGGCCTTGTTCACCAAGATTCTGAATATCGTATTACCTATTATCGCCCTGCTCATCGCATTTCATATTGTTGGTTTCAACATCACGACCCTGGCTGTTTTTAGTGGTGCAGTGGGTCTTGGGGTTGGTCTTGGCTTACAACGCAGCGTGGCAAATTTTGTTGCTGGTTTTACACTACTAGTGGATCGCTCCATCAAGCCTGGAGATGTCATCGAGATTGAAGATCAAATGGGCTGGGTAACGGCGATGCAATCACGCTATGTTGCCCTTTTGACCAGAGATGGTACTGAATTGTTGATCCCTAACGATCGGTTTATGGGGGAAGGCGTCGTCAACTGGTCACGAAGCCACGATATTGTCAGACTCCACGCACCATTTCATGTTTCCTATGCAACAGAGGATCTGGCTTCAGTTATTGCCCTTGCCATCCAAACTGCCGCTGAAGTACCACGTGTACTTGAGGCGCCAGTTCCAGATTGTAATATTACTGGCTTTGGCGAGGGCGGTATCCAGCTTGACCTGGGTTTTTGGATTGGCGATCCAAAACAAGGTGTTGGTAATGTTCGCGGCGAGGTGCTCTTAAAGCTCTGGCAAAATCTCCGGGCCAGCGGCATAGAAATACCCAGGCCCCAACAAGAAATTCTCGTTACAAATGGTCAACTTGAACTTAAGCCCCCTGCTTTGTAGCGTTAATGTGAAAAAAAATAGTCGCAAAACAAAATCCAGAGAGCTCCGAATTATTGGTGGCAGCTGGCGAAGCAGAAAGGTTGATTTCGCCAGTGACGATGCCATTCGGCCAACACCAGACCGCATTCGTGAAACCCTATTCAATTGGTTACAAGGTGATATCGCCGGTGCTCGCTGCCTTGAGCTCTATGCAGGTAGCGGTATTCTTAGCCTCGAAGCCCTGTCGCGTGGTGCTCGCCACACAACAATAATCGAGAAAAATGCCCAGACAGTGGCTCATATAAAACAGAATCTCTCATCTCTTGGTGCCGCGCCAGACAAATTTGACTGTTATCGCACCAACGCCATTGACTGGTTAAACCAATATGATGGACCCGCTTTTGACCTGCTGTTTTTAGATCCGCCCTTTGCAAGCAAAGAACTTGAGCGACTCCTACCAATGCTCAATTCACCCCGGATATTAAGCAACCTGAGTAAGGTTTATATTGAGTCTCCAGCCCCTCTCGAGCCAGCATTATTACCCGCTAATTTGTCGATCCTGAAGCATAAAGCCAGCGGCCAGGTCTTCTATAGCCTTTGTGGCTGCGATTTTTCCTCCTGACAGACAGGTGTCACACCAGAAATGGTCATGTATGATGGCGGCTTTCGGCCAATAGCAAGAATCCGTGACATGACAACAGTTTTATATCCTGGCACCTTCAATCCAATCCACAATGGTCACGCAGACCTCGTTGATCG
Source organism: uncultured Pseudomonadales bacterium (assembly GCA_965367925.1). Taxonomy (GTDB): domain Bacteria; phylum Pseudomonadota; class Gammaproteobacteria; order Pseudomonadales; family Azotimanducaceae; genus JAHRVQ01. The sequence continues at coordinate 2,185 of CBDUKY010000272.1, forward strand.
GGCGGCAAAAATTTTTGACCATGTGATACTTGGTATCGCGACCAGCCCCCACAAAAGTCCTAGTGTGCTGGAGCTACGAGTCAATCTCGCTAAAGATGCATTGGCACATATTGATAATGTTGAGGTCGTGGGCTTTAACACCTTGACTGTTGAATTCGCGAAAGAAGTGGGCGCGGAAGTGATCCTAAAAGGAATTAGAACCGTTACCGACTTTGAGTATGAGTTTCAAATGTTAAACATGAACCGGATTCTTCAGCCGGGTCTTGAAACTGTATTCCTGGCGCCTTCAGAAGAGTTCTCTTACATTTCATCCACCCTCGTACGCCAGATTGCTGGCTATGGTGGTGATGTCAGTAAGTTCGTTCACCCTTCGGTGAACGAAGCACTGGTTCGAGGTGATATTTCCTAGCTGGTACCTGTGACCAGCTAGATTAATCTTTGATCTTTTCTTTCCGACCTGGGGTACGGCAACCCAGACAACGCATGAACACTTCTTCTGCTGGTTCAAGCACGAGGGTCTTACCCGCATCACCTGCGTTCCCACCTAACAATGAAAATGGCAGGGTAGCGACATAGGTAACGGAACCAAGGCCAAACATAACAAGGCCAATGGGTCTTGCCACTAGCAGATCGCCCATCATATTGAAGGCCGTGGGGTTTTCTTCCACCTTGGCTGAATGGGCAAAAGGTGCGATAGATACCAGCAGGATCGCAACCATTAACTTCATTGATCTGTTCATCGTCGATTCCTCATTTTGAATCTAGGAATTTATCGTAAGTTACTAATTGTGCAGTTAATTTTCTAAATGACGCCGGACTAGATTAAGCCCATTCTTGTGCAAATACAAACCCAGGGCTAGTGGAATCAGCGGCTACCTTTGGCAGCGAGTACAGAACACGGTGGTTCGCTGGCCAAGACGTGTCTCCTTGAGGCTTCGCTGACAGGTCACACAAGGCATATCCCCTCGACCATAGACATTGAGCACCTGCTGAAAATAACCAGGCTCACCCTGTTCATTTACAAAGTCTTTCAAGGTCGTACCACCTGCTTCTATTGCTGCAGCCAGGACACGCTTAATCATCACCACAAGCCTATCCATGCGTGCCATAGAGATACTGCCAGCAGCTCTGTCTGGCCGAATGCCGGCCATAAAAAGTGCTTCGTTTGCGTAGATATTGCCGACCCCCACCACCACGTGGCTGTCCATAATGAACGATTTAATCGCAATACGTTTGCCACGACTCCTGGCATAGAGATAGCGGCCATCAAAAGTATCCTCGAGTGGCTCGGGTCCCAGATTGTCTATTAGCCCATGACCCTCATCGCCAGTAAGCCAGAAGACTGAACCAAATCGTCTTGGGTCTCTAAACCTTAACACTTGATCATTGTGGAATAGGATGTCGATATGATCATGTTTAACCGGCTTAAGGCTTGCCGGTAGGACCCGCAAACTGCCAGACATACCGAGATGAATCATGACCCGACCCGCTGCCGTCTCCAACAACAAGTATTTACCCCGGCGATCAATCGCCGTCACAACTTGACCGGTCAAACACTGACCCAGGTCTTCTGATACTGGCCAGCGCAAACGAGGTTCTCGCACAACAACCTGTTTTACGCGCTGATCGAGAATATGCTGTTCTATCCCCCGACGGGTAGTTTCAACTTCTGGTAACTCTGGCACCTGACTGCGCTCTATTTACTTCGATGAACGGAGCCGCCACGGTACCCCAACTAGCAGCCTCCTATCCACATAGAAATTTGCACCTGCCTGAGATAGGGTTCGATGCCATGAATCGAGCAACAACATTACTAGGCGTTGATACGGGTGGCACCTTTACGGATTTCGTTTGCCTGAAGTCCGGCGAGCTACTGGTCCACAAGGTACTTTCAACACCTGATCGGCCAGAGGCAGCGATTCTTAAGGGCATTTGGGACCTTGGGCTGGCGGAGGCGCTAGTAGAAGGCAGCTTGAGTTTGATCCATGGCACGACTGTCGCAACCAATGCCGCGCTACAAGGTAAGGGTCGCAAAACTGTCTATATTACTAACGCCGGTCTGGGTGACGTCCTGCACATTGGGCGTCAAACGAGAGACGAACTCTACAACCTGACGCCTGATGTCACAGCGTCACCCTTCGAAGACGAATTGACGCTGGAAGTTTCTGCAAGAATCTCTGCCCATGGACAGCGGGTTTCAGGCTTTGCCCCGGGTGAGCTTGAAAAGTTAAAACAGGCTGTTGATCAGCTAGCGCCAGCCTCTATTGCGATCAACCTACTGTTTTCGTTTTTAGACGCCTCAGACGAGATGACTATCGAACAGCTATTTGCCAACGACTACTTTGTGTCGCGCTCGTCCACCATATTACCCGAGTACAAGGAATACGAACGCGGGGTCACAACCTGGGTGAATAGTTGGATCGGCCCCCTGATAAATGATTACCTGCTGAATTTGCAGCAGCAGGTCTCTCCCTCACCTGTCGCTATTATGCAGTCTTCCGGGTTGACCATTTCTGCGAATCTCGCTGCAAAAAGGGCTGTAAACCTGCTCTTATCAGGTCCCGCCGGCGGGCTTAGCGCGGCCGTTAATCTGGGCAAGCTGATAGACGAGCCCAATCTGATGACCTTTGACATGGGCGGTACTTCATCTGATGTATCGCTACTTGAAGGAGACTTTCAGCTCACCAATAGCGGCAGGATTGGCAACTTTCCTATCGGCGTACCCATGGCAGATATCCATACCATTGGTGCTGGTGGCGGCTCAATTGCTTATCTTGATCAAGGTGGACTACTCAATGTCGGGCCCCAGTCCGCCG
>CBDUKY010000273.1:0-4965 GCA_965367925.1 uncultured Pseudomonadales bacterium
GTCCCTCAACCCAGGGGTTATTTTGTCCGCTATACTAGTCTATCAACCAGGGGGAAAGACAATGAGCGAATCAACATCCAATAATAATGCAACCGACACCAGTCAAGATACCTTGTATGAGGTCGCCGATTCCATCGCGACTATCACCCTGAATCGACCTGCACAGATGAATACCCTGGGTGGCTCAATGATGGCCCTGGTAAGCAACTATATTGAACAGGCAGAAAAAGACCCTGATGTACGGGTGATCATTCTCACGGGTAATGGTCGGATGTTTTGCGCCGGTCTTGATGTTGTTGGTGCCCAGTCGAGAACCGGCTCTCAAAGTGGTAGCAATACTTCTCAGCCAGTCCCTGTGACCCTGAACCTTAAGAGCTTCACACCGGCTGTGATCTTTAATTGTGAGAAACCAGTGATCTGCGCGATGAATGGCGCTGCTGCCGGTTTCGGTATGGATATGGCACTGGCCTGCGATATTCGGGTGATGGCTGAAAGCGCTAAGATGGCACCGACACCAGTTAAAAGAGGCATAGTGCCTGAAAGTGGTGGTACCTGGATCCTGCCAAGACTCATCGGTTGGGAGAAGGCAACGGAGATATTCTTTACTGCTCGAAATCTTGGTGCTGAAGAATCCAGGGCACTCGGCCTGTGTGCCCATGTAGTAAAGGATGACGAACTCATGACCTTCACAAGAGAGCTCGCTGCAACCATTGCGGCAAACGCACCACTGGCAGTCCAATCTGCAAAACGACTGATGCGAATGGGACAATCACAACAGTTCAACGATCACGTTCACCATGTTTACATGAATTTCCTGCAGTTAATGCGCACCGAAGATGCACGAGAAGGCATGACTTCATTCGCACAGAAAAGAGATCCTGAATTTAAAGGTAACTAGTAAAGCTTACCTTTGAAGGTCAGCCACAAAAAAAGCCTTCCTGAAGCATCTCCAGGAAGGCTTTTGTCTCGGACTCGTTAGCGGTTTAACTTAATCCGCAACCTAATCAGATTCTCTCAATGATAATAGCTGGCGCCATACCACCAGCAGCACACATGGTCACAAGACCAAACTGCTGATCACGACGTTCTAGTTCATCGAGTATGGTGCCAATCAACATAGAACCAGTTGCACCAATAGGATGTCCTAGCGCCATTGCACCGCCGTTAACATTGACCTTGTCTCTATCGAGATCCAGATCACGAATAAACTTCTCTGTTACAACAGCAAAGGCTTCATTGATTTCAAATAGATCAATATCTGACACTGACATGCCAGCTTTTTTCAGCACCTTTTGTGCAGCAGGAACAGGTGCGTTTAACATCAATGTTGGCGAGTCACCCATATTGCACATTGCCTTGATCCGCGCCCGTGGCTTCATACCATTTGCTTTCGCATATTCAGCAGAAGCAAGTAGTACAGCACCAGCACCATCAACAACACCGGATGAATTACCCGCATGATGATAATGCTGAATCTTTAGATCAGGATATTTTTTCGCGACCAGTTTGCGGAAGGTTGTACCCTTATCGTCCAGCTCAATATCCGCAATCATCTCGAAAGATGGCTTTAGTTGGCCAAGACCTTCAAGGGTTGTTTGTGGACGAGGAAATTCTTCATGGTCCAGCGCAACCGAGCCATCAGTCTTATAAACAGTCACTAACGATTTATCAAAGTAACCATTTTTGATCGCATTGTCCGCCCGTTGTTGGGATACCAGCGCCAGACTGTCTAATGCCAGGCGATCAATACCTTCAAGCGTCGCGATGGCATCGGCACAGACACCTTGATGAGGCTGTGGGTGACGTTCTCGCAGACGGAAATTATCGTTATCAAGAAACGGAGAACCATTGCCACTGCCTTGACCAGCCAGAGACATCATTTCCGTACCACCACCGATGGTCAGATCTTCCATACCAGCCATAATATTGGCTGCCGCAATGTTTACCGAGGTAATACCTGAACCACAGAAACGGTCCAGGGTCACACCGCTAGCTTTAACATCATAACCAGCATCTAGTGCTGCCATTCTTGCCAGGTCGCCACTTTGAGGGCCACGCTGCGAGCTGGTGCCAAAAATAATGTCATCGACTTCAGCCGTGTTAAACCCAACTCTGTCATGCAGCGCTTTTAAAACCGCTGCACCAAGGTGTTGGGGATGTTCGTCAGCAAGTGCACCCTTGCCTTTCTTACCAATACCGCGAGGGGTACGACATGCATCTATAATCCAGGCTTCAGCCATGGGATCGCTCCATTAATTTGTGAGGCGGTCACCTTAACTCTTTGCTAGGCCAAAATTCAATCTATCCAATGCTGCCAACTTCCGTTAAGTTGACTTCAATTTAGCTATTTAGCTCACAAACAACTCCTAGAACAACCAGCCCCATTGGCTTACCCTTGCCAGCCATGAGTCTCAGAACCACTTTTTACCTAATTAGCTTGCTCCTACCTGGTAGCTTCTCCTGCGATAGTTACAGCAAGGGTTTTGAAGCGGGCTACATAACCGTTAGCTCAGCAGAACGCGTGGTTTTCAATGCCTCTGCTGATGTTTTGAGAGCACCACCTGTCTCTGCGGCCTGGCAGCCGGTTACGTTGCCACTTATCGAATATCCTGCTCACTACACCGACATGGCAGACTATCAAGTGAGCTGGTTTCGAATACCTGTTTCAGCACTCAATCACAACAGCTGGCAGCAGCGCAGCATCTATATATGGCGCCACAATGTACGCGCCGGGGTCTATCTTGCGGATCAGTTCCTCGGCGGCACCACTGGAATACAGCGGGTTACAGACAGCCCACAAAACAGAATAAAGATCAGTTGGAATCAACCACTCTTGATTGATATTCCGTCCCAGATCACCGGGGAAGACTATCTGTATATCAGAGTTGATGCCGGCCCTGGTGGCACAATCCTTTCCCCTGTACTGATTGGTGAAAGACAAGCGCTTCTGCCGCTCTATGAGACACGGCACTTTTTCCAGGTGGAAGTCTCTTTCTGGTTATTTATTCTCTGCATTGTACTGACAGGACTCGGTGCATGGCTCTGGGTCCAGAGGCGGGATGAAAAACTCTATCTTGAATTTAGCCTACTGTCGTTCTTCTCAAGTATTACGACCGCCTTCTTCTTCCTCGATTATGTCCCTATTAGCATGCATGTCTGGATTGCGACACAGCATGCCTCGACAGCATTACTGCTGATGCTGGTGGTTCGGTTCACACTTGACGCCTTGAGTCTGGACTGGCCGAAACTAAAGCGCCGGCTTGCCCTCAGCACCATCGTCGTGACCTCAACCTATTTGGTACTGCCACCTTATTACCTACAACCCGTCGGCTACAGCGTCAGCTTGCTACTAACCGCTGCCAATTTGTTGCTTGGCTGCTACATCATTTATCTAACAATCAAATCAGCGAACGGTACACTGCTCTGGTTCAGCGCGGCCTTTATTGGGCTGATGGTGCTACAAGCGCATGATATCTACTATGCATTTCTTAGCTCACCCGAGGCACATATTGGTGCCTCAAACTGGATGCAACTTTCATCACCGTTACTAGCACTGATTTTCTTTGCCCATCTTATTCACCGTTTCACTCATGCGCTGGAAATATCCGAGTCTCTCAATCGCACCCTGGAGGCCAGAGTAGCCGCAACAAATGAGGCGCTCAGGTTAAGCTACGAGAAAAATCGAGAATTTGAACTAGACACAAGGGCCAATGAAGAAAGATCAAAAATCTACCGTGCACTACATGACGACCTTGGCTCAAAACTTATCTCGATTGTCCATAGTGCTGAAGATCAAAAACAAAGGAACCTTGCCAGAGGGGCCCTTGAGAGTCTCCGCGAATCTATCTATAAGGCAAGCCACCCCGTCCAATCCCTCAAAGGCTGTATAGAACAGATCCACGAGGAGGCGGAGCTGCGTCTCACAAGCGCTGGCAAGCACTATGTTTCAAATATCGAATCATACGAGTGCTTCGAAATAAAATCAGATGCAGCCTATAATCTAACGAGAATTTTCAGGGAAGCAATATCTAATATTCTGCAACATTCAAGCTGCAAACAGGTTGAGTTCCAGGTGAAGGATTCAGAAGGTAATTTAGAAATTCGACTGATGGACGATGGTAGCGGGAAGATTGTGGAGAGCCTTAAAACTGGTGGACTGGCCAATATTCGTTATCGCGCGGAGAGAATGGGTGCCTTGCTTGCCTGGCAGGATATGGTTAACGGCAATTGCCTGTCGCTAACATTGCCAGTGGCCTCACTAAAGGCCACTGACGAGGTCACTTTTCACTAGCCGACTTGCAATAGCTCAACCCAGTTGCCATCTGGATCTTCAATAATGGAAATCATTACACCGTCGCGAATCTCTCTTGCAGGGACTGCAATCTTATAACCCGCAGCAGCGCATTCGTCAGTTGCTTCCTTCAGGTTACTCACGGAGATCGTGAAATATCTATAACCTGTAGAACCACCAATACCGCCTTCAGGGGAAGTCGCCTTCGGCTCTTTAGCATTCACGACAATCTTTAGGGTTGTGGTACCGCAGGCCAGACGTACCATTTTGCCGCCACCCGGCATATCCATCGCACCGTCTTCTGCTAGACCGAGCGTGTCTCTATAAAAGGCTAATGCCTTGTCGGCATCTTTTGTAACGATGCCTAGATCGATTGAATCTTTGGTAATTGCTAAGGCCATTTGCGTGGCTCCATTTAAAGGTGAGTGGTTAGCCCCCGGCAATGCGAGGTAGTAAATAGACTTCTGAATCTTTTGGAATCTGTGTTTCCCAACTGTCTCGGTAGATTGTGCCATCAATGGCAACGGCTATCCCTTCATCAAGTTGTGACTCGAGTACCGGGTAACGATCAATCAGCCGGGTTAGAAGTTCGCGGATAGTCGTCGCCTCAATATCAATTGAGGCGAGACCACCGACAGCGCTCTTAAGTGGTCCTGAGAGAAAAACCTCCATAG
>CBDUKY010000274.1:0-4959 GCA_965367925.1 uncultured Pseudomonadales bacterium
CCATTGGACCGACAAGGAATAGATTTTGTTTTAGATGATTAGATGCCGACATGGCTGCAACTGTAGCCAAGGTGGCGCTAGAAAACTAGCGCCAAACAAAGAATAACTATCGACTTGTGAGCGAATCTCGAATCAAACGTGGTGTGATAAAGATCAACAACTCTTGCTTATCATCTGTTGAAGTATTTCGGCGGAATAATTTACCCACATAAGGCAGGTCACCAAGAAATGGCGTCTTGGTAACAGACTTGGTTGCCTGGGTTGTAAAAATACCACCTAAGACCACAGTTTCACCATTATTTACCAGCACCTGGGTCTTCACATTATTGGTATTGATACTTGGCACCCCGTTGAATACCGCACCAACCGTATCCTGCTTGACTTCAAGCTCCATAATAATTCGATCATCTGGCGTAATTTGTGGCTTCACGTCCAATGACAAGGTCGCTGACTTAAACGACACGGATGTTGCACCACTTGAAGAGGCTTCCTGGAACGGAATTTCAACACCAGAAGATATCGTTGCTTGCTGTTTGTCTGCGGTGATGACTTTAGGTCTGGCAATAACTTCTGCGTTACCTTCAGATTCAAGGGCAGAGATTTCAAGATCGAGCAAATATTTCTCATCTAGCAAACCAATCGCAAATGACGTTGCATCCGCACTACCAACACCAAGGTCAACAACCAGGTGATCAGGACTGGTGAAGTCAATCTCACCATCTTGCAAACCATCACGGACTTCTTGAACGGTTGTTAGCGAACCACCAGATGTACTCAGCACGCTTGAGTCATCATAAAGGCCAAAGCCTAGACCACCCCATCTAACGCCCATCGCGTCGGAGAAGTTAGAGCTCGCGGTTACGATGCGCGCTTCAATAAGCACCTGTCGAACCGGAACGTCGAGTTTTTCAAGCACAGCTCGAAACTCATTAATTTTGTCAGTTGTTTCTGTGAGGATGATCGAATTCGTACGCTCATCAACAATCACGCTACCGCGACCTGAAAGTACCCCTTCACCTTCACCACTACCTTCAAAGAGTGAGAATATCTCTGAGGCACTGGCATAACGAACCTCAATAAACTCAGTTCGAAGCGGTGCTAATTCTGATATCTGCTGTCGACTTTCAAGCTCAAGTTTCTCTCGTGCTGCCAGTTCTTCAGCAGGTGCAACCATCAGAACGTTACCTGCCTGGCGTTTATCAAGACCTTTCGTCTTCATAATAATGTCGAGAGCTTGATCCCAGGGCACATTCTTTAATCGCAAGGTAATACGGCCACTTACCGTATCACTGGCGACGAGGTTCAGATCGGTAAAGTCAGCAATAAGCTGGAGTACGGACCGGATCTCGATGTCCTGGAAATTAAGAGATAATTTTTCACCGCGATATCTGAATGCGGCGTCCAGCGAAGACTCTAACTCTGATGCCGTTAAGGGTTTCACTTCCAGTGTAAAAACTTCATCAGCCTGATAGGCGAGATATTCATAATCACCCGTTGGCTCAACCATCAGCACAGTATTATCACTTTCTGGTAGTGCATCGACGCTTAATACAGGTGTCGCAAAGTCAGTCACATCCAAACGTCGCTGCAAGTTCTCAGGAATGTGAGCACCAGAAAACTCCACGCGAATATTTCCACCTTCACTGGACACATCGACACCAATACCTGGATCTGACAGCCTTACAATTACCCGGCCTTCACCACGTTCACCGCGTCTGAAATCAATCTCTTCAATGACGGCCATTTCCTGTGCTTGATAGCCTGCTGTATCAGAATCTACCTGACTAGAAAGTGCTGTTTCTTCGCTACTATATCCTTGAGATGTATCCTGTTGACCAACAAGAACCATCAGCGAGTTGCCTTCAACCCTGGTACTGTAAGCCACAAGTTCAGTCATTGAGACAATGACCCTGGTTCTATCACCAGCTTCAACAACCGTTACACTTCGCGCGTTACCGCTACCAAGTGGATGATACTTTGATGCCAGACCACTTTTTACACCTAATAGATCTAGTGCAATTCGTGCAGGTTGTTCAATGGTATAACCAGTAGGTACTGGTGGCGTACCATCGAACTTCATTCGAATTTCTATCTTGTCGCCTGGTAGCGATGAGAACTCAATATCTTCAACTTTTACCGCTGCACCAGCCACCAACGGAAAAATGAGCCCGAGCAGAACTGTTAGCGTGCTTATTTTAAACCGCATATGATTTTCTCTTTTATTTGCAGTCACGTTATTTAATGTGAGCGCCATGTTGTGCCCCCGGATTCGGATACCTTAGTCTAGACCGTTTAGCTCGATTGTTCTTGGTCTTCGGAGCCAACCCCCTGCTCCGTCACTTACTATCTCTGTCACGTCGATTCGAGTATCAGTAATACTGTCAATCTTGCCCCAGTTTGAACCAAGGAAATCATTTACTTGAACCCGATGAACGCCACCAATATTGTCTTGAATCAGCGCCCAGGTTCCCCCATCTTTTTGCAAGGTTCCGACCATCTGTAAAGATCCAATATTAAATCGCTCTAAGTATTGTTTTACATGATCTTCTGGTGGTTTGACGCCAAGGTTTTTAACTTGCTCATCTGTCTTGGGCGGAATAATTACAGGTGGTTCGAACGGGCTACGGCGGTTAGATGCGCCATAGGTGAATGGTTGGTATGGCTCAAATTCTGGTAGCGGCGCAATTGCAGGCAATGGTTTGCTTTGCACATCCTTCATAAACTTACGCAAGTCTTCGTACTGATTTCCACCACCACATCCAGCCAATAGCAAAACACCTAGCGCAATAGCCAGGTGCTTAGAAATTGAATGTGACCGCCCAAAAATCATTGCCTAACCTCGCTCATCATTGTAGCGGTAGGTCTTCGCGAGAATATTCATCTTCAGCAACCCACCAGAGTCAGGATTGTTTCGCTGCTTCGAAGCCGGATCAATATTAAAATCATGCAAGGTAACAATTCGTGATAAGTCAGCAACATCGCTCACAAACGAACCCAGGTCGTGATAGCTACCGGTCACATTAATTTGAATGGGCTTCTCGACATAAAATTCATGTTTCACTTCTGCCTTCAGGTCGATGCTCTGAAAAGACAAGCCGTTTTTAAGACCCACGAGCGTAATATCTTCAATCAGGCCAGGAATTTCTGTATCACCTGGTAACTGACGCAGAATCGCGACAAAGGATTCTTCCATTTGCTTTTGCTGCTCGCGATAACCTTCAAGGTGCGCCGCCTCAAAATATTTATCCTGGAATTCTTTCTTGAGTTTTACTTCTTTCTTTTGCGCATTTGCGAGCTCAGTTTGCAAGTTCGTTATATGTACGAAGTATCCTGCAGTGAGCGCCCCGACGAAAACGATCAACCAGATGATCACCTTGACCGCCATCGGCCATGAACCAACCTGGTTCAGGTCATTGAGTTGATCCGTATCAAAATTCTGTAGGCTTTCCAGAATATCCTGTGGTGACATTGCCACGCTCTATTCCTCCTCTTCCTTAGCTGGTGTTGTTTGTTCAACACTCAACGAGAACTGACTAGCCTGTGGACCGAAACTCGGATCAGCATTAATCTGAGTAACATTCGGTCCAGTGAACCATATTGATTCATCGAAGTTTCTTAATTGACTAGAAATACGGTTATTGGATTCTGCAATTCCTCGAATCGCTAACTTGTTGCCCTTGTAGTCAATTGACGTAAAGAAGACTCTATCTGAAAGTTTACGAGCCAGTTCGTCAAACAACCTGACAATAATAGGTCGGTTACCCTGTAACTCTTGAATAACCTTCATACGAGCTAACAACTCTGCTCTTTTCTTCTGTAACAAATTGATCTCGTCAATCCGGTCTTCGAGAACCTTAATTTCATCTGCAATAAATTTGTTACGTGAATTTTGTGTATCTGTCGCACTACTGTAGAAACGGTCAACGGCGAAAATTATTGCCGCCGCAACAATCAATACGCCGACCAGGACATTAATAAACTCTTGTTTTTTCTCTTCCCTGAGCTGTTCTCGCCAGGGTAGGAGGTTAATTTTTATATCACCCATCAATGCGCTCCTGATTCGACCCGAACATCAGTCGAAACTCCTCATTGCAAGCCCACAAGCAATCATTAGAGCTGGTGCATCATTGGTCAAGTTCACCTCATTGACCTTCGATGATAACGCCATATTCACGAACGGGTTTGCCATCGTTGCTGGCGTTCCGAGTCTGGCAGAAACCATATCTGCAAGGCCCTCAATAGACGCTGTTCCACCGGCAAGAATAATATGATCTACATCATCATAGGCACTAGAGGAGTAGAAAAACTGCAGAGATCTTGTTACCTGTTGCACCACAGCTTCTTTAAAAGGTTGTAGTACTTCTGTTTCATAGTCATCTGGCAGGCCGCCTTGTTTCTTCGCTAGACCCGCTTCTTCAACTGACAAACTATAGCGACGCTGAATTTCTTCTGTTAGCTGCTTGCCACCAAACAACTGCTCTCGCGTGTAGGGTGTTCCGGTATTTGTCAGCACACTCAGTGTCGTCATGGTCGCGCCAACATCCACAATAGCAATAATTTTTTCTGAATCGCCCTCACCAACAAACTGCTCTCGAACAAGATTAAAGGCTCGTTGCATACAGTGCGCTTCAATATCGACGACCTTCGCTTTTAGTCCACCAAGCTCGAGGGCCGCTTCACGCATTTCAACATTTTCTTTTCGACAAGCTGCAAGCAGCACTTCAACCTGCTCATCGCTTCTAGGCGAGACACCACGGACTTCGAAATCCAGGGATACTTCATCAAGTGGGTAGGGGATATATTGGTCTGCCTCGGCCGCAATCTGATTTTCCATTTCAGCCTCACCGAGATTCGCACCCATTTCGATCGTTTTTGTAATAACAGCCGAACCGGCAACTGCTACCGCAGCATTCTTAATCTTGGTTTTAGAACGAGCGACGAGACGCTGAATAGCTTCAC
>CBDUKY010000275.1:0-4925 GCA_965367925.1 uncultured Pseudomonadales bacterium
CTTGCCTCGGTCAGGTTTGCTGATGGCATAAATATCAGCTTCCAATGTTCGTTGATTAAGGTACGCTCAAAACTAAGATCACCGCCTTCACCAACGCTTAAGAATTCTATTTCAGGTGTGTTATTAAATGCCTGGATTAAGCTGACCTTTCCTGAAACCCCAACCTTGATCTCATCAACCAGTGCCGCGGTATCAAGATATACAACCAGCGTGCCGCGAATAGCATCGCTTGAAGGCGGCTTTATTGGTGCGGCAAGGCTAATTACCCAGCGACCATTTGCATTGATTGCCTCGGGATAGACGGTTTCGCCCTGTTCAGCGCGATTTACCAGGTCAAGGGAGGTGAAAGTAAAAGGTGGATTGGCGTCTCGATCAACCTTGGCTTCACCAACTTTGAACATCCGAACTCTTACAGCATTTGGGATCAGCTCTCTCAATCTCGCTTCTTCAAGGCCACGTGCCGAGTCATCAGCGTTGGTAACAAGTTCCGTTAGGCGAATGCTGGTTGCAATATTATTGGCCTGCTTTAAAAGTTGTAGCTGGGCCTGATTAACACGAACCTGTAGATTGTCGGCCGCTTGATTAATCAGGGTGGCTCGATGGCTCTCGGAGATGCTGCTCTGAACGAGTATCAGAGTGACTGCAACGGCTAAGACAAAGCCGCCGATGATACCCGCGAAAGGAATCATGCCGGATGTGAATAGTGGGTTGCCTGATTTTACTGCCACAGGGTTTTCCTCAGTTTGTTCCAGATGAACCGAAGCCTGCAACGCCTCGCTCAGTGGATTCAAATTCATCGACTAGCTTAAATGCTGTCTGCACAACGGGCACAATAACTAGCTGGGCGATTCGGTCACCTTGATTGATGGTGAATGAGTTGTCACTACGATTCCAGCAAGAAATCATTAATTCGCCCTGATAGTCTGAATCTATAAGACCGACAAGGTTGCCTAGTACAATGCCGTGTTTATGTCCGAGTCCAGAGCGAGGCAAGATCATTGCTGCATAGCCTGGATCGCCAAGAAAAATGGATAGACCGGTTGGTATTAATTGGGTGTCACCAGCCTCAACCGTTAAACTATCAGTGATGCAAGCGCGCAAGTCGAGACCAGCACTGCCCTCAGTGGAATAGGTTGGTAACGGAATGACATCCCCTACCAGTGGATTCACTATTTTGAGTTGGACTGCATTCATGATTTGGTTTTTATTCGCTGTGTGATCAATTCAATAATTCGTGCGGCAACATTCCGCTTTGACATTTTTGGTAGCGGTTGATTGCCATCGCGCCAAAAGACGATAGTTGTATTGTCATCGCTATTAAATCCAATTGTAGTATCTGCGACATTATTTGCGATGATCATATCGAGGTTTTTTGTAAGTAGTTTATGTTTTGCATAGGTTTCTAGCTGTTCAGTTTCTGCGGCGAAGCCAACCGTAAATGGTCGATCAACGCGGTTTGCGACACTGGCGACAATATCAGGGTTTTGGACCAGCTCAAGGGTCATGGTTTCATTTTCACCAGTTACCGTCTTTTTAATCTTCTGTGTTGAGCGAACCACAGGTTTGTAGTCAGCAACTGCAGCAACACCAATAAAAATGTCTGCAGTTTGCGCCATGGCTGCGGCATACATTTCATCGGCAGATTCCACATAAACCATTTCTGCTCTGTCCACAGCTGGAAGCTGAGTAGGACCTGATATCAGGGTGACGCTTGCACCTGCTTCAATCGCCGCTTCAGCCAGGGCATATCCTTGTTTGCCCGAACTGTGATTGCTAATAAATCTAACAGGATCGATAGCCTCGCGAGTAGGACCAGCGGTAATAACCACATGCATTCCAGACAGTTGGGTCGAGGGGAACAGTTCGCCAGTCAGCCTGACGATCTCGTGGATGTCCAGGAGTCGCCCTTCTCCGACCTCACCACAAGCTTGTAGACCTGCCTCAGGTCCAAATAGCGCGACTTTTGAGTCACGCAACTGGGAAATATTATTCTGGGTTTGTGGATTTCCCCACATGGCTTGATTCATTGCCGGGGCAATGGCGATTTTACATTCCGCTGCGAGACACAGGGTGGTAAGCAGGTCATCTCCTTGCCCGTGACAAAATCTGGCGATGAAGTCAGCGGTTGCTGGCGCAATCAGGATCAAGTCAGCCCAGCGGGCTAACTCAATATGCCCCATCACAGATTCCGTTTCAGTATCTAGTATGTCGACATGCACTGGATGGCCGGAAAGTGCCTGCATGGTGAGCGGGGTAATAAATTCTGTGGCAGCCGGGGTCATCACAACGCGAACATCAGCACCCTGATCTTGAAGTCTTCTGACAAGATCGGCGGACTTGTAGGCAGCGATGCCACCGGTGACACCTAGCAGAATACGTTTATTGTTAAGTTTCATGAGGTCATTTGACTATTCGAAGGACGATAACGCACGTAGCAGATCCTATCTGTCTGACAGACTTAAGGTCGAGCAAAGCGTAAAGATAACACTGACGCATAACGGGTGTAAGTGATTATTCACTTTGGAGAATGAGAATGACAGTAACGACCCAGACATGGCCGGAACCAGAGCGACCAAGGGAGAAGCTAATTGCCAGAGGCGCGAGCCAGTTGTCAGATGCAGAACTACTGGCGATTTTCCTTAGAACCGGTAATCGTGGACTGCCGGTTGTTGAGCTTGCGCGAAAGCTGTTGGCGGACTTCGGTGGACTGCGAGGTCTCCTTGAGGCGGACTATAAGACCATGACCGCCAGTAAGGGCATTGGCCTTGCCAAGTATGTGCAGCTTAAAGCGGCCCTTGAGATTAGTGAAAGATATCTGAAAGTTGCCATTGAGCGGGGTGATGGGATCTCTGACCCAGATATGACGAGACGATTTCTAAAGAGTAAGTTGCGCGGCTACGGCCGGGAAGTCTTTGCCTGTATGTATCTGGATAATCAGCACCGCTTGATCGAATACGAAGAATTATTTTTTGGCACCATTGACGGCGCGAGCGTTCATCCAAGGGAGGTCGTGAAACGGGTCTTGCAGCATAACGCTGCCGCGGTGATTTTTGCCCACAATCATCCGTCAGGCATCGCTGAACCCAGCCAGGCTGACCGCCGAATCACTGATCGGCTCAAATCAGCCTTATTGCTCATTGATGTGCGGGTCTTAGACCATATGATCGTTGGCGATGCGGAGGTTATGTCCTTTGCAGAATCCGGGCTATTATGAGTCCAGACAACAGTTTTGGTTTGAATTCCCCAGGCCGTTCTGGTATAAAGCACGGCTCTCAAGCGCACCCAAAGGCCAGCGAGCTATTTCGGTGCAATTTACAGACACTAGTGGATCTGATTCTGGTTAGTCGCCATTCCGGCAACGACGAGGCTCAAGACCAAAACCCAGCAATATAAAGGCAGTTAGACATGTCCAAGGTATGCCAGGTCACAGGCAAGCGACCAGTAAGCGGGAACAATGTATCCCACGCTAACAACAAAACACGACGTCGGTTTCTGCCGAATGTTCACGACCACAAGTTCTGGCTTGATAGTGAAAGCAGATTTGTGAAACTACGTGTATCTACCAAAGGTATGCGTATTATCGACAAGAAAGGCATTGATGAGGTTGTAGCTGACCTTCGTGCCCGCGGCGAAAAAGTTTAATCGGGGTTAAGAGATTATGAGAGACAAAATTAAGTTGGTATCTTCCGCTGGCACTGGTCACTTCTATACAACGACCAAGAACAAACGAACCATGCCTGACAAGATGGAAATCAAAAAATTTGATCCAGTTGTCCGCAAACACGTGATCTACAAAGAAGCCAAGATCAAATAGTATAGCGACCCAGACAGACGAGCCGTTTGTCTGGGTTTGCCGTCTCCTTTCCTGTTGGCATTTGCCGACCTGTCCAATCAAAAACCATCTAGAACCCACACAATCCGCTGTGTGGTCCTGGCTGATGCGCTATTTAATATCTTCCATCTCTAGCCAAAGTTGAGCAGCAAATTACCGTATCGGTCCAATCTGGCTTTCCAGCCTGGGTTGATAACCGTGGTCGCGTGGTCTTCGACGATCAGTGCTGGACCAGGTACTTCTTGTCCAACCTGAAGGCTCATACGGGAGAGTCGTTGCACTGGTTCGGCGAATTCTGGCAAGTTAACCCAGTCAGGCTCAAATGCCGCCCGTGGCCTGAAGTCGGGTAAGACAAAAGCAGGTTGCCTGGCCTCCATATGTAAGCGGCAATTGACCAGCTCGATGGGTCGGTCAAGGGCATGGCCATATTGTTTTTTGTGGAGCTGATGAAATCTATCTGCTGTCGCAGGTAGATTCTCGTCAAAGGCAACATTGATCGTGTAGGACTGACCTTCATAACGAAGATCCAGGCTAGCCCGGTCGAGGGTTTCAGTAATACCCTCTTCGGCAAGTTCCAACCTCGCCCCGGTTCTCAGCGCATCGATCAGGTCAATAAGTAGATCCTTTGATTGATCTTTCAGTAAGCACTGGTGGGTCTTCACCATCTCCCGTCCGGGCCGGGTGGTGAGCATACCCAGTGCTGATAGTACGCCACTATGCATGGGCACAACGGCGCGCTTCATTTCCAGTGCTTCTGCCAGAGCGCAAAGATGTAATCCACCAGCACCACCAAAGCAGGCCAGCATAAACAGGCGTGGATCAAAACCACGTTCAATGGAAATTACTCGCAGGGCTTGTACCATATGTTCGTTGGCAATCCTGATAATGCCCAGGGCAACCTCTTCGACAGTCTGATCTAATGTTCTGGCAAGGGGCTCAATTGCTGTTTTCGCTGCGGCAATATCCAATGCCAATCCGCCTGCAAGTCGGGTATCCGCCTGTAGTTTACCAAGTACAAGGTTGGCATCAGTCACCGTTGGCAGGTGGCCTCCCTGGCCGTAGCAAGCAGGACCTGGTGTCGCACCGGCGGACT
>CBDUKY010000276.1:0-4921 GCA_965367925.1 uncultured Pseudomonadales bacterium
AATCTGCTCCTGACTAATGCCACAAGCCCCGCACTGCTCATTGTGGCCGAGCAAGGTGACACCTGGTATCAGGGCGAAATTGCTGATGCGGAGGCCTATCATCCAAATTTGAAGGTCATGCGCATGCAGGGCACCCATCATATTCATCTGGAACCGGCCTATTATGAGGAAGTTGGCAGGGCGGTACGTGAATTTCTAAAGCTTCCCTGAAGTAGAAGCGTATCTGTTTGTCAGGCATTGCGTTTCCATGTGCAATGCCTGACTTCATGTTAGGATTTACCTGTTCTCGATATGCGCCTTGTCGACATGGTTAACTTAAAGATTATAAAAACAATTTTTTTCTGTTTAAGCTTACTTCCCGGCCTGCTACTGGCGGAAAGTCGTGGCTTGAGCATCGTTGATAAGTCTGGCGCTAAGGTTGGTGGATATGGTGCTAGCTACGCATTGGTTGTTGGTGCGAGTGACTATGTTGCTGGCTGGCCAGACTTAAATAGCGTGCCCTCAGAGCTTGATGACGTCAGTGCACTGTTAACGCGAAAAGGTTTTGCAGTAACCAGAATTAACAATCCTACCTCCGATCAGCTCGAGGAAGGTTTCGAAAACTTTATCGACGATTACGGCTATGAGGAAAATAACCGTCTCCTCTTCTATTTTGCTGGTCATGGCTTTACCAGGGATAGTGGCAATAAGGGCTATCTCGTGCCAGTTGATGCGCCGATTCCAACGCTTGATGAAAAAGGCTTCTTACGTAAGGCTCTGGCGATGACAGATTTGTTGGCCCTGGCGAGAAAGATGGAGTCGAATCATGCGTTATTTTTATTCGATAGCTGTTTTTCAGGCACGATTTTTAAAACGCGCGCGATAACCACAGAAGTTCCCTTAATTGATCGACTGACGAGCAAGCCAGTGCGACAGTTCATTACTGCAGGGGATGCTGGTGAAGAAGTACCCGCTCGCAGCGTCTTTACACCTGCCTTTATTGATTCACTTGAATATGGCCTTGGTGATCTAAACTCAGATGGGTTTGTTACTGGTACAGAGCTTGGCTTATACCTGCAAACAAAGGTTGCCAGTCATGCGGCACAAACACCGCAGTTTGGAAAAATTAGCGATTATGAGCTTTCACGAGGCGATTTTGTATTTACAGTAAAACGATCGGAACCAGCTCAGGCAGACGATGAGCCAGAAAATATTCTTCAGGACCGCGGTGTCTCAGGTCACTGGAAAGGTAGATACTACTATGAGGATGGTCGTCAGTCGGTGCCATTTTATGCTGATTTATTTGAGACTGAGACGGGGTTCGAAGGGAAGATCTCTGAGCCGAACACTTTTGCCTCTGGTCAAACAACATCGCTAACGGCAGATATGAGGGGTCGCCTGAACGGAAATGAAATCTGGTTTAGAAAAACCTATGACGGTAGAGGTGGCCAAAGCCACAGTATTGATTACAAAGGTGTAATTTCCGAGGATGGCTTGAGTGTTAATGGTCGATGGCAGTTGTCTGGTTCTTCAGGCAGGTTTGAGCTATACCGTCGATGAGGCTCGTACCACTGCTTTTGTGTACCCTGCTGTTGAGCTGTAGTCATCAGCCTGCCCTGGTTGTTAACGTGGAAGAAGCAAGGCTCGCTGCCGCACTCGTTGCTATGCCCGGGCTGCTTGAAAGTAATGATGGAATAAACAAACAGTATCTAGATGATCTGGTGACTGGTCTTCGGAATTGTCCATCTATGGCCGAGGCGAGAATCCTGGCGGCGGAAATCGGTTCGGATATCTGGTCCAAAGCTACCGTGCAGGTGACAGCTGGTGAACTCGACGACAGGCATCTCTACTGGGGCCGGCTCTACGTTCAAAAGCAATTGCGCGAGGTATCGTTCGATTTTTCGATTAACACAGACCAGCGAGAAGAATTGATCGAGCTGATTGAACTGAGTAGTCGCGGTCAATCGGACGTCAACTTTCAAACGGACAGCCTGCATGTCCTTCTCACTGGCTTTGATCCCTTTCTTCTGGATAGGTATATAGAACAGGTGAATCCATCAGGTATCGTCGCCCTGGCGCTGGATGGCATAGAGCTAGAGATTGATGGGCGGAAGGTCGAGATACAGTCAGCCATTATGCCTGTTCGCTATGGTGACTTTGATCAGGGGCGCTTCGAGGCCTGGCTCGCACCAATTTATCGGCGTGGCAATGTGGATCTCGTATTCACCGTGTCTATGGGGCGTGAACACTTTGATCTGGAGAGGTTTCCAGGTTTGAGAAGAAGCGCAACAGCAACAGGGAACCTCAATTTATTAAGTGGTGGTAGCGCTGAAAATCCTTTGAAGCCTGATTTCCCCGGTGATTTTCAACCTGTGTCTGAGTTTGTGGAATTTACCTTGCCCGCCCATGCCATGGCGCAAGCTAGCGGTGCCTATTCAATCAATATTAATTCAAAGGTAACTACTCTCGAGAAAGGCACATTCTCCGCGGCGTCTCTGGATGAACTGGCCGGGCTTACTGCGGTCAGAGGTAGTGGTGGCGGCTACCTGTCTAATGAGATTTCATACCGGGCGATCAATGTCATGCAGCATCTAGGATCAAAGGTACCAACGGGTCACATTCATACACCGAGGGTTGAAAATGATGACCAGGAAACATTGTCAGCGATACTGGCGCAAACTAAAGGCATGATCAAACGCGCTGCCGTTGAGATAAATAAAGGTCAGGCTGGTTCATCATAAGGGATAGAGAAGATAGGCTTAACGGGTTCTTAGTCGCCACTCGGCAAATTGTCTACCGAAATAATAACCGCTATAGGTGAGCCCGAGCCAAATCCAACCGTTACCAATATCAATATAGTCTGGCCAGTAGTTAAACCAGAGGAATGCATCAATCATATTCTGAACAAAATCCAGTACCAGGCTAGTAAAGCCACTTATGCTTAACATGTCGACAAGGTAATCCATGCCAGGGAAATTGATGAGAAAGTTAAACACTTGTCTGACTTCAATCACCGTAAAGGTGATAAGTGCCATTAGACCGTAAAAACCACCTCCAAAGTTGACCCACTTTTTGTGCAAGAGATTATTGGTTGATTTTTTGTCGTTAGTGAGCAGATCGCCATAGTCATCATCGGATAGAAAATCCTCGTCTAGTGCATCTTTGCTAGAAAATCTTTCAAGCTTGTTTCGTTTGTCGTTCTCAATTCTGATGTGACCACCGGAATATGAGAAGTAAGTGATTACGTAGGTTAATACCGAGATGGGCAAAAATGCGACGAAGATGGCTTTTACTATGTCCATGGCTGGAGCTTAGCATGAAATCCAGTCGCCACTTAGCTGTCAATTTAAAGTGCCGCGAAGTGTCCCTCAATTGCTTCGACCCATGCATCGCGATTTTCATACTGTGGACAATGAGCAGCGTCAGGAATTGTTATCAATTTTGCGTGTTTTATCGCCTTTGCCATTTTGTTGGATGGTGTGATAAATGCTGCGTCAGCAGCCCCAACAATAATAGTAGTAGGGCAAGTGATTCTAGATAAATCAGCAAGCACGCTCGTTTGCTTGCCTAGCGCCTCGGTTAAGCCGAAAAATGCCATCGGATCCATCTGTTCGAGTTTCTGTTCAATCCTGCGCCAGTGCTCTGATTCGCCAACCTGGTCGATACCGTTTTGAACTTCTTGTGTTGGGGTAGCCTGTTTCATGATGGCTTTCAATACTTGTACGCCATTGTCGAGAATCTTTTGCTTAATTTTGTCGGGCATTGAAGGGCCGGTATCGAGTTGCTCGGCAGCTGTATCCATCAGGATTAAGGATCGAAATAGCTCTGGTCGCAACAATACAGCGCGCATAACAACCATGCCGCCAAGGGAATGACCGAGGATGTCCAACGGTGGTAACCCAAGGGTTTCGATAAAACTAATCAAATCAGCAACCAGGGTGTCGAGATTGTAGTCGCCTATGGAGGCGCTGTTGGTAGTTTCGCCATGCCCTCGCTGATCAAGGAGCAAGGTTCTACGTTTTATGCTGAAGGAATCGAGTTCATCTAAAAAGTCTAGCGAGGACCCAGTAAAGCCATGAACGAGGAGGAAGGGTGTACCATCCCCTCCAGTATCGACATAGTAGGTTTCGATATTTCGATGCTTTAGTTTCACGACCATCACCTGATACAAATTGTGACAACAATATAATGGCGTTTATCAGACTATTTCAATCGCGCAGTGCAATAAACCTATTGTTGTCACATCGCAGGTGCATGGTAGTCAGGCTAGTTCGCTGTATAAGGCGCTTGTCCGAAAAAGTTTCCCGGTGGGTTGTAGTTACAAACGAGTAACTGCCAGGGCTCATTAGTGCCAAATGGCGAAACATTACCAGGACAGGTGGCGACACCACAACCTAAGGCAGTCGTGCTGTCCCAGACGATCTGGGTGTAGTGACCGCAAGTGCCACCGGCACAGGTATTGGAATTGAGATCATAGTCTGCAGATTCACTAGCCCAGGCTGCCACAGCAGCACCGCTTACATTATTGTCAGTACCTGTTGTGGCGAAAAGATTCTCACCCAGGCCATTATTGCTGTGCTGGAACTGACAGAGATCAGCATAAGACTGCGCCGCAGAAGCGATGAATGAGTCCCAGACGAGAGGTGTAAGGGGCGGGTTTGGTGTCGGGCTTGCGCTAGCCCGAATGTTATTATGCAGGTCAGTTAGCCCATTGCTAAATGAGACATCCCCACCTGTATCTGCGCCATCAATCCCGTCGATGCCATCACAGTTTGCATCAACGCCATCGCCTATATCATCACCTGCATTTGGGTTGATGTCGAAATTGGTGTCATCACAGTCGCCGTTATCAGGTGTGAAGCCATCATTATCCAGATCGGAGTTAGCGAGTCGGCCCTCTAAATAGTCGAGTCGTGAAAGTAGGTCACTGATATCGAGTGTG
>CBDUKY010000277.1:0-4919 GCA_965367925.1 uncultured Pseudomonadales bacterium
CTGCCTGAAGAGAACGAGCAAGTTGTGCATCGATTTCTATCTAAATATAAAGACGCAGAACGCTATCCAATAGAGGCAAAATTCGGAATCCCAACAGCAAGTGGTCGGCAATTACTACCAGATTCACATGCACCAGACGGGTTTTTCTTTGCCCGATTGAAAAAGCTACCACTATGAAAATCATAATTCTTGGCGCAGGTGAGGTTGGTGGCAACCTCGCTCAAAACCTTACAAAAGAAGCCAGTGATATAACCGTTGTTGACCACGACGCTGACCGACTTCGAGAACTACAGGATCGATTTGATATTCGAACTGTCCGTGGGCTTGGTTCTCACCCGGATGTGATTCGCCAGGCTGGCGGTGAAGATGCAGATATGCTTATCGCCGTTACCAATAGCGATGAAGTCAATATGGTCGCTTGTCAGGTTGCCTACTCGGTATTTCATACCCCTACGAAAATCGCCCGAATTCGTTCCACCGGTTATCTAGAACATGCCAGTATTTTCCGCAACGAGGCAATGCCCGTCGATTTTATCGTCAACCCAGAAAAAATCGTTACGGAAGATATCCGGCGCCTAATTGAAAACCCCGGCGCACTGCAGGTCATGGATTTTGCAGACGGCCAGGTCCAACTTGTCGGTATCAGGGCCTACTATGGTGGCCCGCTTGTAGACCAGGAATTGAAGTTCCTGAGACAACACATGCCAACCGTTGATACGAGGGTTGCGGCAATTTTCAGAAAAAACAGGCCCATAATCCCTGAAGGTGAAACCATCATTGAGGCTGACGATGAGGTCTTTTTCATTGCCGCGGCAAAGGATATTCAAGCGGTTATGAGCGAACTACGTCGTACAGAGCGACCAAACCGCAGGATCATTATTGCAGGTGGTGGTCACATTGGGCAGGGACTCGCACGGACGTTGGAACACAAATATGGGGTACGGATTATTGAGCGGAGCAGGCAACGATGCTATGAACTATCGGAAACCCTGGACCGCGCAATTGTGTTAGCTGGTGACGCTTCCGACAGAGAACTATTGTTAGAAGAAAACATAGAAGAGACAGATGTATTTTGTGCAGTTACGAACGACGACGAGGCCAACATCATGTCATCCATGTTGGCAAAGAGCCTTGGTGCCAGGAAGGTCATTACTTTGATTAATAATCCAGCGTACGTCGATCTTATTGAAGGTAGTGAAATCGATATCGTCGTCTCGCCCCAGCAAGCGACATTAGGTTCAATTCTTACCCATATTCGACGTGGCGATGTGGTTAGAGTGCACTCCTTAAGACGGGGTGCTGCGGAAGCAATCGAAGCTATTGCCCATGGCGATAGCCGAAATTCAAAAGTCGTTGGTAGACAACTTGACGAAATTGACCTCCCTGTTGGTACTAACATCGGCGCTATTGTTCGCGGTAACGATGTTATTATCGCCCATGATGATGTAGTCGTAGAACCTGACGATCACCTGATTCTTTTTATGGTCGACAAGACCCGGGTATTAGAAGTAGAGAAACTTTTCCAAGCACCATTTAGTTTCTTTTAGCTATGCACATTCAAATCGCGCTAAAGGTCCTCGGTCTACTGCTTATGATTTTCAGTGGCACCATGGTGCCGCCAGTCATTGTTTCGCTCATTTATGGTGACGGTGCTTATGAAGCGTTCGTAGAGACCTTTGGCATCACACTCATTTCTGGTTTTGTACTCTGGATTGCTTTCTTACGGCAGAAAGCAGAAATGCGGATCAAGGATGGGTTTCTAATCACCATCATGTTTTACGTCGCCCTCGGCACCGTTGGTGCAATCCCGCTACTACTCGATTCAGGCATGGGGTTTTCCTGGGAAAATGCGCTGTTTGAATCCTTCTCGGGGCTCACGACAACAGGTGCTACGGTGCTGACTAACATCGACACATTGCCGCAATCTGTCCTTTATTATCGTCAGCAGCTTCAATGGCTAGGTGGCATGGGTATTATCGTACTTGCTGTGGCAATCTTGCCTGCGCTGGGTGTTGGTGGCATGCAGTTATATCGCGCAGAGACACCTGGGCCGGTTAAGGACTCAAAATTAACGCCTCGAATTAAACATACAGCGCTTGCACTCTGGTCTATTTATCTCGGCTTAACCCTCGCGTGTGCACTCGCTTACTGGGCAGCAGGGATGACGCTGTTTGATGCAATTTGTCACAGCTTTTCAACCGTTGCTATTGGAGGGTTTTCTACCCACGACGCGAGTATAGGTTACTTTAATTCACCGCTTATCGAATCAGTTGCAATCTTTTTTATGGTGGTTTCTGGCATTAATTTCGGCCTTCATTTTTTTGCCTATCGTGAACGGGCCATCAGACATTATTTTATGGACGATGAAGTTAAGTTTTATCTCTCGATCCTGGGGCTCACTATTCTTATCGTTACAGGGATCCTTGCCTATTCACATACCTTCGAGCCGGCAGGGGCATTGCGAATGGCGGCATTTGAAGTTGTATCAATTTTTACAACCACTGGTTTTGCAACAACAGATTTTACGACCTGGCCAAGTATGTTGCCTTACCTCGTATTCTTCGGCGCATTTACTGGCGCCTGTGCCGGCTCAACTGGTGGCGGCATGAAAGTTATGCGAGTGATGCTGATTGCCAAGCAGGGCATACGAGAAATTCACCGGCTTATCCATCCTAACGCAATATTCCCAATCAAACTAAACCGCAGACCCGTGTCTAACAAGGTTGTTGAGGCGGTATGGGGGTTCTTCTCTGTCTATGTCATTATCTTTTTGTTCATGTTGTTAGCACTTGTGGCTACAGGGTTAGATTTTGTCACAGCATTTTCTGCTGTATCCGCATCACTTAATAATCTTGGCCCTGGACTCGGCACGGTGGCTTATCACTACAATGATATTTCCACTGTCGCGAAGCTGATCCTGTGCTTTGCCATGATTCTCGGTCGTCTGGAAATCTTTACCCTGCTCGTTATCTTCACGCCAATGTTCTGGCGCAAATAGACAAGGTTACTCGTGATAACGGTTCTCACCGTTGAACTTGTAAATCTTCTTCTCGCCAGCAGGACGCTCGCGAAACCGTTTATATTCCCATTGATACTGGGGCAGGTAATCATTGATCGCTAACTCTATTGAGCGATTTAGGCCGCCGAGTGCTGTATCCATGTTCGCTTCATAAAGCGCATCATCCACCTCACTAAATCGCACATTAAACTTGCCAGCATTTCGATAGACAATACAAACCACAACCCTGGCACCAGTTTTTTGAATTAGCCTTGGTACTAATCTGTCCGTTAGTGCCGCATGGTTAAAGAAGTTCGCATAAACACCAACCTGGGGTACCTGATCCGGCAGTATCGTCACAACGCCCGCCTCAGAAAGCGTTCGATAAAGCTTTGCTAGACCCTTGACGTTAGTGGCCACCAGTTCATTACCAGCTTTACCTCTGACCACCTGCATCAATGGTTTTAGCCAGTCTTGTCTGGGTGGCTGGTAAAGAGCCGTCATCACCCCTTTTCGGCGAAAGTAGATATTGAACATTTCCCAGTTTCCGAGATGGGGTAACAGTATGATCGTCCCCTTGCCGGAAGCCATAGCGCTATCGAGCAGTTCCTCATTTTCCACCTTATCTATCCAGCGATTAGTGCGGGCCAGAGAACCGAGCCAGACTGCAGGGGTTTCCATTAATGTCTGGCCAGTATGGCGAAGGGAACCTCTTTCTAAGGTCCGGGCTTCTCTCGCGGATAGCTCTGGTAAACATAGCGCAATATTTGCCCGGGTGACCTTTGCAGAGCGGGTACCCAGGAGGGCATTAAACCAACCAAGCTGACGGCCGAGAAAACGTAGCACCGGCAAAGGCAACATTGCGATCAGATGCATTAGGATGCGAAGTAGGTTACCTCTCATGCTTGTTGACAGGCCTTGTGTCGATAACAACTCACTAGATGGTCGTTGACCATACCGGTAGCCTGCATAAGTGCGTAACAAATCGTCGAACCGACAAAGTTAAAGCCCTGTTTTTTCAAGGTTTTTGCCATAAGGTCGCTTGCCGCGGTGGTTGCCGGTACTTCCGCCAGGGTCTTAAATCGATTTTGTTGTGGCTTCCCGTCTACAAACTGCCATAGATATTCAGCAAAACTGCCTCGTTCTTTAATTTCGAGATATCGCTGGGCATTATTTATGGCACTGTCGATTTTGAGCCGATTACGAATAATTCCCGGATTATTCAGTAGTCTCTGTTTATCCCTCTTGCCATATCTGGCAATTTTGCTCGCGTCGAAATTATCCATGGCGGCCGCGTAATTTTCCCGTTTACGGAGTACTGTGATCCAACTAAGACCGGCCTGAGCCCCTTCTAACAAGAGAAATTCAAATAACTTGTCATCGTCCCAGAGGGGTGTTCCCCATTCCTTGTCGTGATAATCAAGGTAGAGATCA
This sequence comes from uncultured Pseudomonadales bacterium, assembly GCA_965367925.1. Classification (GTDB taxonomy): domain Bacteria; phylum Pseudomonadota; class Gammaproteobacteria; order Pseudomonadales; family Azotimanducaceae; genus JAHRVQ01. The sequence goes on from CBDUKY010000277.1 coordinate 4,433, forward strand.
TCACCGAGACACCAGTCGCAACGTTTAATAGGTTTATTGACCAAAGGGGCTCCCTAAATTGGTAAAACGGTTTATGGCGTGCAACCTTATCGCTTCAGGTATACTTACGCACTTTTTTTGGCGAGAGTCTCGAATGAGCTGTGACACATTCCAGGATCTAATTCTGACACTACAGAATTACTGGGCAAAGCAAGGCTGCGTATTGATGCAGCCATATGATCTGGAAGTTGGTGCTGGTACTTTTCATCCAGCAACCTTCCTGCGTTCAATCGGTCCTGAATCCTGGCGTAGTGCCTATGTTCAGCCATGCCGCAGACCCACAGATGGTCGTTATGGCGAAAACCCTAACCGCTATCAATATTACTATCAGTTCCAGGTCATCATGAAACCATCACCTGACAATATTCAGGAATTATATCTGGATTCCTTACGTCACCTTGGTATCAATCCCCTTGAGCACGATATCCGATTTGTCGAGGATAACTGG
>CBDUKY010000278.1:0-4904 GCA_965367925.1 uncultured Pseudomonadales bacterium
GTCGCCAAGACCGCAACGGGTTCACGCGAGAGCAAGGTGATGACCTGGAAGTTCACGTCACTAATAACACAACCTTAAATCATACGATTCACTGGCATGGCATGTATCAGACAAATACCTGGCGTTCCGATGGTGTGCCTGACATTACTCAAAAAGGCATCGAACCTGGCGAGAGTTTTACTTATAAATTTGTCGCCGAAAAGGTCGGTAGCCTCTGGTACCACTGTCACGTCAATGTACCAGAACATGTTGGGACACGTGGTATGTGGGGACCTCTCGTCGTGGAGCCCAAGAGGCCGTCCCGTATGGAGCGCAAGGTTACCAGGGATGCTATTTTGATGTTCTCTGGATGGAACCCGGAAGTTGCTGACAGTTATGGTGAGGGTGGACACCCAACTGAACCCATTAGCTATTTTTCTATTAACGGGAAGTCCTTCCCCATGACCCAGCCATTGCGAGTCAAAAAGGGTGATGTATTGCGAATGAGGCTTTATGCGGCAACTATTCCAGTCGCTTTCCACCCCCATGGACATGATGCACTGGTCACTCATAAAGATGGTTTACCACTCAAACATCCTTACCCGGTTGATGTGCTTAATCTAGCGCCAGGGGAAAGGTATGACGTGATTTTGGAAATGAATAACCCTGGGCGATGGATTAGCCACGATCACTATGAGCACCATGTGTCCAACAATGGTAAGTCTCCTGGTGGTGCAGTGCTGGTGATCGAATATGAGGGTGTAGAAATGGATGACTGGTATGTCTGGAAAGACAAGGAATACGACCCCGACTTTTATATGAGTGAGTCGCTCAAGCTGCCTTTTGGTATCCACGATATTGAGTACTTTAAAGGCAAGGTTGCCGATGACGGACGTAGACGTCGACGACGATAAAACGACGATTTGATTGAGAGCTTAAGAACCAGGGAGAAGAGTATGTATCGGATGATGATTGCGTTTGTGTCGCTAGTAAGTGTCGCGGCATATGGCCATCAAACTGTAGGGGATAATGCACCGGCGCCAATATTGGCTGATTCCCATGCGCCGGTTGGTGTTATGGGAGATCACCGACATAAGCAAGGTGAATGGATGGTTTCCTACAGACAAATGCAAATGCGTATGGATGGCTATATTTCTGGTAGTGATTCAATTGACAATCTTGCCGTTCTTGCTGAGCCCAATCCGTTTCCTGGTCCGGCGAATGTCCGCGTTGTACCGGAAAAAATGCAAACGCAAATGCACATGCTTGGTGTGATGTACGCCCCTTCTGATCGGGTCACCTTGATGGCTATGTTTAATTATCTTGAAAAGGAAATGGATCATGTTGTTTATCAAGGTATGACTGGCACGGTTCCATTAGGAGAGTTTCGAACATCAAATGATGGCTTTGGCGATACTAAATTGTCTAGCATGTGGGGGCTTTATTCCTCGCAGGTACATCAGCTTCACCTTAATGTTGGTGTTAGCGTACCAACAGGCAGTATTAACGAGAAAGATACTGTCCTGACACCGATGAATACAAATATGAAGCTAAGGCTACCCTACGGCATGCAGCTTGGTTCTGGCACCTGGGACGTGGAACCTGGTATCACCTATAGAGGCGCACATAATCAGTGGAGCTGGGGTGCGCAGTATATGGCGAGCTTCAGAACCGGGGAAAATGATGAAGGCTATACCCTGGGTGATACCCATCAGCTAACCACCTGGGGGAGCTATCGTCTGTTTGATGGGGTCAGCGTATCGGCCCGGCTCAACTATCGATATGACGGGGATCTACATGGCGCTGATAGCAAGATAGCAGCACCAGTACCTACAGCAAATACCGATAACTATGGTGGTGAGCGCAGTGTGGCAGCGCTTGGTGTAAATCTGGTCGGACAAAGTGGATTCTTAAGGGGTCATCGACTCGCCATGGAATATCAAAGACCAATTCATCAGGATGTTAATGGCATTCAGATGGAACTGGATGATGCTATTTCATTTAGCTACCAGTATGCCTTTTGATTCAGGTTGCCTGCTTGTCGTAACTTGTGGGCAGCCTGATTTTTTTAGGTTATCTAGTCGTCAGCGAAATATGGGAGAGATGGACGCTTGTGATGTGTCTAACAAAGGCACAAGGTCTTCTCTTCCTGATGACGAATAGGCTTGTTGCCAGCGATCAATCCATTCTGGGTCCTGCCTTTTATCTGGATGATAAGTAGGGTGGAAAGATTGCAACATAGCGCCGCCTGCCTTGAAGAAAAATCCTGCCACCATTTTCCACAGTCTTAACCTGCTCCGGGGTTTATTCCAGATGCCATCCTTTAGCAACATTGCCTTGTAGGCACGGCGGCTCATAAATCCCACATGCAGAGAGCCATAAATCAGGCCCACTAACCGGAGTAAGTAGTTTCCAGATACGGATTGAAAAACATCAAAGGCGACAGATTTGTGTTCAGTTTCCTCCACCATGTGCCAGAGTACGAGCGACGTGACAACAGGGTCTGCACCTGTGAAAAGTTTATCCCGGTCATTTATCAACCAATCAGTGACACCCATGGTCATGGTTTCAAAACCCGCTGTATAGGCCAGTCGCCAGGCCAGTGAACGCTTTGAAAGTTTTTCATAGTCTCGTTTATAGGATGCTTCTACTGTCTCGAGCACCGGGTATCCGTGTTGCTTAAGAAACTCGTTGTAACGACGATGGTTGGTGTAGTGCTGAGCTTCTTGACCAACAAAACCTTTCACATCTTCCTTTAGAGATGGGTCCTTGATAAGCGGCAATGCCTCACGGAGGTTCTTTATTAGAAAAGGTTCAAGATAGGGCATCGCTAGAGAAGCGCCATTGACCATATGGCTCCACTCTGGTTTTTCAGGGTGCCAGACTGGCTGCGACACATTTTCATAGTTGAACGGAATATTTCTAATCTTAATGTCGTGGCTCACGGCGATTTCCCCGGTAGCGATTTGACATGTTGCCAGGCGCCCCAGAGTAGGAGTGCAAACGCAATATGTACGCCGATCATTGCTGGCCAGCCGAAGAAAAAGATCACATCATTCGCGAGGCCAGGTCGAAATGGACCGCCGCCGTAGGCGAGGCCTCTGGTACCGAACCAGGCATTGGCGATTGCTGGTAGCGTAAATAGCCAGCCGAAGGTTAAAGACGAGTAGAAAAGCCAGTTATTTTGTTTTGTCGAAAGTTTTATATATCCGGCACAGGCGCCAATTGCCATGAGTATCAGGCCGTTAGTTATGCCTTCTAAATGGGCCATGATCCAGGCCCGCGGTTCACCTGGGATTGAGGCCTCGACATGTTGGATAAAGGGAAATAAATCAATTTCGCCAAGCAGTTGGAAAAAGTGTAGCCAGCCGCTGAATACCGCGCTGATAAAAAGTCCTATGCCATTCAATATCAGAAGGCTTCGTTGTCTTTCTGTCATCTTATGAGTCCGTGGCTCTAGGTCTGGCTAGTTTCCCCTGTGGCTGGATGACTGTGAAGGACCTTTGGCGACGGCGAGGGGGACATTTAGTGCCATTTTTTGTTTGCTTTGCTAATCTCCCTCCATGACCGGACCCTACTTTGCGCCAGGCTACATTCGTCTTCTGTATCGTTTCTTGCGATTGCATCCTGATGATATGGCCGAGTTTTTCGGTTCAACCGGAGTTAGTGTTCAGCAGTTGGTGAGTGCCGATTCAAAGGTTTCTTTTCACCAACAGATGCAATTGTGTCGCAATGCCCTTCGTATGAGTCCGCCAGGGCTTGGACTTCGTATGGGGCGACAGCTTCAGTTGGCGAGTCATGGTTCGCTGGGCATCGCGATGCAAAGTGCACCGACACTCGCGCAGTCTTTGCAGGCTTTCGCAGATTATGGGGCAAGCCGGGCAAGTTTTTTTGCTATCGAACGAAAAGATTCAGGACAGGTTTGCACCTTGAAGGTTAAATTTACCGACCTTGATAGTGAGCTTGTGCCCTTCTTTGCAGAATCAATACTTTCGATCTTGATTCAATGTCTGGGGTTCTTTGTTGGTTCCAGCGATCTCGATGTGAGGTTGCATCTGTCTTATCCAGCCCCTGCGTATCAATCAGAATACGGAGCAATTTTCCATGCCCATGCATCATTTGATGCTGGCTTCATAGGCATAGATTTTCCGTCTGCTTACTTAAAATTGATTCCTCTGGATGCGGATGAAACGGTATTTTTGGAGGCGATTCGGCGCTGTCGTCTTGCGCTAGAAAAGCGGACCAGTAGCACTGGCTGCGCTGAATCAGTAGAACAATTTCTAGTTAGTAATCCTGGCAAGCTCTGGAAAATTGAGGAGGTTGCTGATGTGCTAGGGTTAAGTAAGCGAACCCTGATTCGTCGACTGAAGTCTGAAAAGACTGGTTATCAGCAACTGCGGGATAAGGTGCTCATGGCGCTGGCAGCTACCTATTTACGAAGCCTGACGGTGGCAACCACTGCGTCAGCGTTAGGATTTTCAGACGAGTCCAGTTTTCGGCGTAGTTTTAAACGCTGGTTTGATGTCTCGCCATCGACCTATCGGCAGCGGTTTGCGTCTAACGTCCATACATCTGTATCACCACTAACAACTAAATAGGGCTGCAATAGTATCTACCTGCAACAGGCAGAATGTGGCGGAAGTATCAAATGATATTTCCGCCACCAGTGAACAAGGCTTCATGCAGCAAGCTTGTCCTCTTTACGGTAAACCTCCTGCTCCGTTGAAACATCTTTGAACAACAACATATCTGATATGCGTGAAGATGCGCCTGTATAAAACCCTGCTTGAACCTGATCAACGGACTCCGGATTGCGGAATGTGCCAAAGGCCATATCCCATAGAGGCAAATTCGCATAGTTATATCGATGCCGACCGCGCTCGTGGTGAACAACGTGACTTTCTGGTCGTTGAATAAAGTAACCG
>CBDUKY010000279.1:0-4890 GCA_965367925.1 uncultured Pseudomonadales bacterium
CTAACAACTGCAATTCATAGTTGTGGCGCAGGAAAACACAACAGAATCGTTAGATTCTTGATTCGCAAGAAAGCAATTCAAAACTGGTTATATCGCAGACTAAATATTGCTAGATAAAAGCGGATGGTACGAGATCGAAAATCCAAATTGGATTAAGAATCAAAAACATGATTGCATAATGCTATCAGTCTTGGTTAAAGGTGCAGCCCAAATCACTAAAATAGCTAAAGTGACGATAGTCCATATCGAACTAGCGCAACTTATATGACTAGAAAATAACCACATACACTACAATTTGTGTCGACATTCTTTACAGTCGACAATGACGACTCACCACAAGCCCCTGTTAACAATAGCTTCTATCTACTGGCATCGAACTTGCTGCACCTTCTGGATCGTCTAATCATTGTCGGGAACAATAATGCTAATGAGAAGTTCACATAGTATCTTACTGATATCTCTGTTACTCCTTACCCCCGCGGTACAGGCGGATATAATCACCTATGAATTCTTTGGCTCGGTAATCGGTGAATACGATAAAGAAACCAACACGAGTGGACCACCTGTGCTTTACGATTTTGGTACCGAGGTCTCTGGAACCTTTCTTTACGATGCAGAAACACCCGCTTCTTCTACCGGCCTCGATCCGGTCCCACTCGGGTTAAACGCAATATACGGTCCGCTCAATGGCTACCTTGGTGCTGCTAGCAGTATTACAGGCAGCATCGGCACCACGACCTTCAGCGATGCAGATGACGGTGTTGTACTCCTCAGTGATTCATCGCCAAATATTATCGATCTTTTTCTTGTCCACACAGGCAACACAGGCTTAACACCAGTATCCGTTGGCGACTATGTTCTATCAGGTATCTCAATCTTCTCTGTAGGCTTTGAAGATTACCTGGTAGATGGTTCGCTCCCAACGACTATCCCGCTAGGGGAACTAAACACTGGCGTTAATCTTATATTCAGAGATTCAACTGGTGATGAACAGATCGTCCAAGCACATGGCGGTGGTTCAATCGTCGCGGTACCTGCACCAGATAGTTTTTTGCTGCTGATTGGTGGCGCACTGCTTATCTTTTCGCGTTATCTACAAAAAAATCGCGTTATTCGCTAGCCTAAAAAAAAGCCCATCAACCGAATAGGATGATGGGCCTTGTACTATCAGCCTTGATCGACGATGCGGCTAGTTTTTATTTAGCTTCCTTGCTCGCTTTCTCGCATCTTTATAGGCTTTATCGATAAATCGTTTGTGGGATTTTTGCAGTTTAGGATAGACGGCCATTGCCGCGGCAAGTGCTTGTTCGTATCCAGGCAATCCATTGAATTCGTTATGCATATAGATGGAGTAGTCATCTAGACGATCAAAGGAAAGGCTTGAATTTTCCTTGATGAAGTCCCAGCCACCAATGGCAACGATGGCACCAGTGCCCTTGGCTTTATCTTTCGCTGCGCCGGCCAGAAAACCACCAAAGGGTATTTTTGCAGCAGCTGCATTTATAGCTGCACCACTTGCTTTCTCGGCGGCCATTGCACCAACCTGGGCATTCAGCGCTTTGTCGGCCCAGGCTGTTGGGTTGCCTGCTTCATCAAAGGGCAACAGGAACTTGCCAGTGTTACCTTCAATTGGCTCGGCATACTCAAGCTCAATCTCGCCACTATCTAGTAGTTCCTGAACTTCCTTATATTTATCGATCACCTGGGTGACCTGACCTAATACGACCTGGGCCTTCACAATTGCACCCATATCGACCGCATAGCTATTGTTGCTTAGCACAAGTAACAACAGCGGTAGAGCTAATTTCTTAAACATACAACAGCCTCGAATCATTGACGTGGGCTAGAATTTTACGCAGAGTGGAAACCTGCACATACCCCCCTTACTTGGGGGAAAGGCCTAAATTGACTGACTATGAAACAGCAATAACAGAATTAACCATTGGCGATTTTTCGCTCCGCATTGAACATCTACTTGATAACCAGCAGTTCCATGATCCGGACGGCAGCTATGAAGCTGGCGGCGTTGCACCTTCTATCTGGCCCTTGTTTGGCGTTGTCTGGCCAGCAGGTATTAGATTGGCAGAACTTATCGCAACGGAAGACCTGACGGGAAAACGAGTGCTTGAACTGGGCTGCGGTATTGGCTTGCCGAGCATCATCGCAAGTGCAAGAGGTGCAAACGTTGTAGCCAGTGACCTGCACCCGCTGGCAGGTGAATTTCTTGCGCGTAATCTGGCCGTCAATCATTTGCCGCCCGTTGAATTTATCATGCTCGATTGGCGGGAGGTTTATCCTGATCTCGGAACATTTGATCTTGTGCTCGGTAGCGACCTACTTTACGAACCGGATCAGCCAGAGCTTTTATCTAACTTTGTCGGACACCATTGTAGTGGTGAGATGATTCTCACTGATCCAGGTCGAAAACAGGTTGGTAGTTACAATCGAATGTTGGAGAAGCAAGGCTTTAAGGTTGAGCTGATCGAATCAGGCAAGTTCGTTCGCTATACCCGGTCAACTTCTGCCCAGTAGTTCGCAAGGTCAACAACCTTACCGGTGGTTGCTGCCTCATCAATGGCATAGCAAACCACAGCGGCATTTAAACCTTCTTCAATACCCGCACTCAAACAAGGCTCAGGTTGACCACTTTGCGTTTGCATGGCGGTAAAGAGTTCTTCCGCAAGGATTTCATCACCGCCACCATGCATGCCTTTTACACTTGTCGAACAATCTTCAATGACCGTGTCAAAACCTATGCGCTGTAATTCAATTTTCCCAGTGAGCACATCAGCTCGAATTGTGCCCTCGGTGCCACAAAGGTAGAGGCGTCTTTCTGGAATCCCTGCATTGGAGTTCATGTGAAAAGTTGCTCGCGCCTGGTTCGCGAATTCCAGAATCACGACCTGATTATCGTAGATGTCCTTCTCCGCCGTGAACGGATCTTCACCCCGGATTCGACCTTGATGATGCCGGTAAGGGACTCTTTCATCACCTTCAATCTGTAGTCTATCGATGTGGCATCTGTTCTCTGGAACAAAAAAATTGTTGCCGCCAAATGAGGCGACGCGCGTTACCCGCTCCCCCATAAGCCAATTGACGATATCTATATCATGGCTACATTTTTCAAGCACGTGGGAACCCGCGTTATCGGTAAAGCGACGCCAGTCACCATTGATGTAGCCACCATGGTTGAATTCCAGGGTTTCGTTAAACTCGAAGCTGAGAATGTCACCAATGGCACCACTTTCAACCAGCTGTTTTAGCCGTCGATAATGCGGCGAGAATCGTAAGGTAAAGCCGATGACGAAGCGCCGGCCAGATGCACGCCAGGCATCCCGCATCCGCAAACAATCAACAAGATTAGTTGCGAGTGGTTTTTGACAAAACACATGCTTGCCAGCTTCAAATGCCGCGACTGTCTGGTCTGCGTGTTGAGCGTTAAGAGAAGCAATCATTACCCATTCGCAATCCGCGGAGAGTAATGAAGCGTCTGAATCATGAACCTTGCCATCAAAGCCGAGATATTTTCTTGCCCTGCCTATGGCGCGCTCGTCAGGGTCGAAGATGTCGCTAAAGTGAACTTCATTTGATTGTTGTTGGAGCAGATGGGCAACATATAAACCCATGCCACCGGCACCAATAATACCCACGCGCCCCAAGGATTATTCTCCGGAGAGCATCACGGTTTTATCGTCCTCGACGGTGCCCGAGTAATCTTTGTTCAAAACATAGACTACCTCGCCGTCCTTACGGCCCCGGTTGACGAAGTGCATGAGCACAATTTGTTCAAGCCGATAATAGAGTTCCCGGTCAGGAATAAACGAAAACTTTTCTTGTAGCTTGGTAATGGATGCCTCTTTCTTGGATTCCATATACTGCAGGATTTGCAGTTGCGTACCGGTCAGGGTTTCTCTCACCTTCCACCATTCAGTATCCGCGCCAGTATCTGACGGTTGGATCGCTTCACTTTGCTTGCCACCGAGCAATTTCGCCAGTACGAATCCAACGATCAAGCCAACAACAGCGGCACCTGCCATACCCATTACGTTTTCCATGAATTATTCTCTCCATACAGGGATTCCAGCGCCAATAAGAGTACGGCATTGGCCTATCTGAATCCAATCTTTATGTTACTTAAACCAGCTTCTCATGTTTAAATTGGACATCACATTGTGACTGAATAATCTATGCACGGACGCCTTCTATCCACCTGCCTGCTATTACTTGCCGGTGCCACCATGCCGATGGTTTCTCAGGCAGCCACAACAGACACTTCTGAACCGTCAAAAGCCCAATGTAACACGGCGTTTGTGCCCGCCAGCGGTGACTATGATTTTCGTGAAGCGAATCTGACCGAAATGGAAGATAAGCGTATTGGCGAGGTTCATGTTACCCGTCTGCCGATATTCAACGAGGAAAACGAGCGGGAAAACAACTGGCTGTTCCGCTGGGCGAATCGCATTCATAAATTGACCACCGAGACCAATGTGCGCAATCAGCTGCTGTTTACAGAAGGCGATACCTATGACCTGCGGCAAATAGAAGAATCGGCTCGACTGCTACGAGACCTTGGCCACCTCTATGACGCTAATATCAAAATTGTCGAATCCTGTGATGAGGATGTTGATCTAGAGATTATTACCCGGGATGTATGGTCCCTCACCATTGATGCTTCATTTTCTCGATCTGGTGGTGAAAACGATCACCGGTTTGGCATTGGCGAATCAAATCTGTTTGGTAATGGTAAAAAGATATCAATTGTTAACGACAAGGATGATGAGCGCGAGAGAAACGCCTTTTCCTATCAAGATAACAATCTACTCGGTAGTCGGGTCCGGGGGCTTGTTCGCTTTGAAGATAGTGATGACGGAAATCAGTATCTTGCGCAAG
>CBDUKY010000280.1:0-4875 GCA_965367925.1 uncultured Pseudomonadales bacterium
CTATTTCTGCTTTGAATTTGCCATCTGGACGCATGTCACCAGTTGCTGTGACTTCAATGTCGTTGGGGAATACCATACTTGCTTGCAGAAATAGATCAACGTCCGGAGGCCCAACTTCAGCAAAGGCAGTGACTTCAATTGGCTCGTCAGCAGTTAGATGCCGAACCCATGAAATAGGGTAGCAGCCAATATCCATGGTGACACCACCAGCAGTTGCGTAGTTCATGCGAATATCATCAGCGGGTGGTGTACCCTCAACAGAGAAGATTGCTGATATTTGTTCTATCTTACCAAGCATGCCTGAGGCGTAGATTTCACGGGCGCGAATAAATAGCGGGTGATATCGATAGTGGAATGCATCCATCAAAACGAGCCCGGTTTCGCTGGCAACAGCAGCCATCTCCGCGGCCTCGGCTGCATTGCTTGAAAAGGACTTCTCACAAAGAACATGTTTACCTGCCCTGAGCGCTTTGATGCTCCATTCCTTGTGCGCGGTGATAGGCAAAGGATTGTATATCGCGTTACAAGATGGATGATTGATGACCTCATCATAGTTTGCGACCACATGCTTGATATGGTGATATTTGGCAAAACCGCGGGCATTGTCGACAGATCGAGCACCAATTACCCTGACCATTGCTTTCGGTTCGTCCATGCAGGGGTTGATCAACGCTCGCGGCGTAATATTGGCGGTACCAAGGGTTCCAAATCGAATCATCTGATGCTCCTATTGTTGTTGTGCTTGCTGGGCTGCTAGTCGTTGTTCTAATCGCTCTTGTAGATGCCTGGCGGTGATTGGACCATACTTCATAAAGGCATCAATTGCGTCGCTAACACTATCTGGTTCGTGGATTGCTACTTCATGACCTGCTCTAGAAATAACATGCAGGCTTGCGTTAGGTAACAATTGATAGTCACGTAAGTTAGCAGCCAGAAGACCATCAACGCCGCCGGCAATCATGAGGGTAGGCAGATTGAGGGTCGGTAGCTGATCTTCTACATCCAGATCAAACATGGTTTGAAGGCCGCCTAGTAGATGACCCTCGGAGGCCCTTAGTAGATGATCGACCCGGCTTTGAAACCAGGCGTCGGTTTGTACATCATCCCGAAAGCGCATGGCGACCTGTTCGGCAAAGAAAAAATCCCGGTCCTTGCGTTGTCTTGCTGCTAGACGCGACTTAATGACTTCTTCGTCTGGCATATTGGCAATACCAGCCGCTGGGATCGGCGCCATGAGAATAAGTCGATTGAGTCGCGACGCATGTTTAAGCCCAAGAGTGTATCCGATACCACCTCCCATACTGTGACCAGCGAAGGTTAGCTTGTCGATTTTGAGATGATCTAACAGGCCAACCACATCCTCTGCGTATTGATCGAGATTGTATCCGTCTTCAGTATCCTCACTTTCGCCAGTACCACGACATTCCATCATAATAATTTTGTAGCGTGACTTTAGTCGATCTGCAACCGGTTGCCAGTTAAGGTGAGAGGCGGTGTAACCATGGTGGAGTAGCAGCGGCTCACCCTCACCTTCAATGTTGTACCAGAGTTTTGCGCCATTAATGTTTGCGTGTGCCATGACTGTCCTGAACAATAATAAATAATGGGTTATTGAAACATGGTAACTATTCGGTCGTCATTTGTTTCCTGGCCCAGATCAGCCGAGATGATTGTAAAACGCGTATAGTTGTCAGATGAAAATAGATTATTGGCGGGCAAATGCAAGAACCTTTTTTTGAAAACCGGGCGACATCGCACAACCAATATCTTCAGGTTGTCGAGGTTTGTCTGATATGAGAAAAAAAGTAGCAGTTCTTGGTGCAGGTGCTGCAGGACTGGTTGCTGCCAGGGAACTGCAGCGCTCAGGTTGTGATGTCACAGTGTTCGAGCAGGCAGATCAAATTGGTGGTGTATGGGCCTATACGCCAGCCCAGGAGGATGATTTACTCGGTTTAAAGCCCAGCAAGCGGGTATTCTCTTCTCTCTATCAATCACTGCGTACGAATCTGCCTCGAGACTTAATGGCATTCCCGGATTATGGATTTGATGGAACCGGTGGCGGTGAAGATAGCTGGCCTCGTTTTCCCGATCATTCGAAGGTCTTAACCTATCTGAATAATTTTGCCGATGCGTTCAATATTCGTAGCAGGATTCGATTTAATCGAGAGATCGTTGAAGTGCGGCAGGATAGTAATGTTGACTGGCAAGTTCACTGTGCTGATGGCGAGGTATTCGATGCTGACGCGGTAGCAATTTGTACTGGGCACTTTTCAACACCCAGGATACCAGCACTATCGGGCATTAAGGATTTTGCTGGTGACGTGATGCATAGTCACAATTACCGAACACCCGGGGCATTTGCAAACAAGTATGTAGTGGTGATTGGCGCCGGTGCATCCGGCGCTGATATTGCGTTTGAAATTGCCGGCGTGGCGAGGCAAGTTGTACTTTGTGGAAATGGCTATGCTGCGGGACAGAGCCCGGTTGGTCGTGTTGAGCGCAGACCAGGTGTGATTGGGCTTGAGGCGAACGCTGTGTTACTTGCAGACGGCAGTCGTATTGAAGAAGTTGAACAACTGCTGTTTTGTACCGGCTATCGCTATGAGTTTCCATTTCTTAGTGAGGATATTGTGAAGGTGGAAGACAACTGGGTGCATCCTTTGTATCTGGATATTATTCCACCGGCTTATCCAGAGATTGGTTTTATTGGTTTGCCATTTCTGGTGGTGCCATTTCCTCTTTACGCCTTGCAGGCCAGATGGTTCGCCCGGTCTGTTGTGGGTCAGCTCAGGCTTCCAGAGAGGAAAGCCATGTTGCGTGCCATTGAGGATCAGGTAAGCCGATTAAAACAAGCTGGTGTGCCGCAAAGGCACTTTCATAAGTTAGGGGATAAACAAGCGGATTATTACAATCTACTTGCAGCCCAGTGCGGTGAACCAGCATTGCCAGAATGGTTTTCCAGACTGGTTTTGGCATCACAGGCAGCCAGAATGAATGATCCACTCGGATTCCGTGATCAGGAGCTACCAGCAATTGATCAATTGCGTTAGATCAGGTTGCTATTATCAGCGCAATACCTCACTGCCCAAAAAGTCTGGCCCGCACAACATAACGCAGTGGGCCGCCGGCGCGGAGCTGATCGAAAGGGTAGCAGGTGACTAGCACCAGTTCATGGTGCCCGGCCCCAGCCGTAATAGCATCCGTTCGACTATCTTTGATTTCGATCTGCTCAATTTCATAGCTTTGTTCTGTGATCGCGTCATTCACATAGCTGGTCAATTGCAGCTTACCACCGACCTTGAGCGCCTCGAGAAAGGCAAAGTGGGTGTCGCGATGGCCGGCAATAATACTAGTACCTTGCTGGTTAGGTAATGCAGAGCCAGTCAGATGACCAGGGCCAAATGCCAGTGCATTGCCGCTGGCGCCAGCAAGTACATAGTAGCTATGTTCCTTGTGATTGAGTTTCGCGATTGGCCAGGTATCAGCCCAGGGCCAGGGCTTTCGAATGTCTGATTGGCTATTGGTGCTGAGCCAGGCTTGTTCGATGAGTTGTTGCGCGAGCGAGGCCTTTATAGCAATCCAGCTTGCTGTGACCAATTGCCAGCTACCAAGCAAGAGCAGAATTGCGATACCGATTGATGTGAGATAACGCATTAGCTACAGCCCTTGCGAGGACAAGCTGGCCCTTTTCCAAAACATGATCAGTGCACCACAGACAAGCAGTAAAACTCCCTGGAGTAGGTGCTGCCAGAGTCCTGTGGCTGTAGCTGGAAAGGCGAATTGTGCACTCCCCTTTGGCATCAAGTTAGGGATGGGTTTAGTTTTTAGTCGGCGCGCCGCATCTCGACTGATCACATCTTCAACGGCGACGAAACTGGTATAAGGGCTTAGAAGATGGTGAGTCAGGGCGACCTTTAGGATTTCGGGGCGAAGCCTGGCCTCATCGCCACCTCGACGCTTCTGATCGAGTAGCGAGGCGATCTTTGATCTCGCCCAGATGGTCGAGATACCTGTACCTGTGGTTCGATCTTTAAGGTTTACTTTTTCTGTCCAGCGTCGATTGCGAGATTCCCCGGTGACCTTAATTTTTGCTTTCCGCACTTGTTTGCTGTGACCGAGTTTAGCGCTCACTAACAAGGGTTCATCTAGGTAAAGGTCTGGTATTTTTGCGGGATACATCTCGACATCCGGATCTGGCCATTGGATTTGGATGTTTGTCGCGACAGGGCTGGTGAGTCTATTAAAGAGCTTTTGCATGCTGCTGCTGACTTCTGTCAAATCACCAATATAGGTGTGCGTACCGCGTCCGAGTTGAGCCGCTTTTTGCATAAAATAGCTGTTTGGTGCTGAGCCAATACCGACAGTAAAGAGGCGAGAGTTTCCGAGTTTCTGCTCGATCAGTTGCAGCAAAGCTTCCTCGTTACCAATAGCACCATCGGTCATAAAGACAATCTGCCTTACACTTGATTCATCGGTTGCCGAGTTCAATGCGAAATCAAGGGCGGGATACATCCTGGTACCGCCGTTTGCTGCTAGTCCAAGGACGAAGTGCTTTGCGCCATAGATTGCATCTGCGGTTGCAGGAATTGCCTTGTGGTGCAAGGGACGCATGTGGGAATTAAATTCAATAATGTTGAACTTATCTTTTGGAGATAACTGTGCCAGAGCTACTAACAGGCTCTGCTTCGCCTGCTCGATCGAAACACCTGCCATGGAGCCTGAGGTATCAATGATGTAAATCACTTCGCGTGGCAGGCTGGCTGCCTTCCCCGGTTGAGTTGGTGGTAGGAGCATCAGTAGACCGTACTCCTCGTTAGCAACAGTCTCTGTAAAAAATCCAAGTGCTGGTTGGTTATCTGGTTCAGGTTGCCAGTG
>CBDUKY010000281.1:0-4873 GCA_965367925.1 uncultured Pseudomonadales bacterium
CTCATCAAAGAAGAAGAAGCTTTTATGCTCAACTTCTTCATCGGTGTAACGCAAGCCAGCTGATAGCTTAAGGTCTCCGGTTAACTCCATGGTCGTATCGAAAAATAATGCGACGCTGGTAATTTCCTGGTTAGTACCTGACTTGCTTTTTTGAATAAATTGCTCTGGACAAAAACCACCAGGGTTGCCTGCAGGTGCCGAACAGTTGACATCATCTCCAATCACCGTGAAACGCAGCACTCTCAATATATCGAATGCCGTACGGTCTTCCGCCTCGTCGTTCAAGTAGTAGGCGCCTGCTAACCAGCTTCGGCCATCGCCTTCCCAGCCTAGTCTAATTTCCTGAGAAAAGGACTCCTGCACCACCGAAAGCTCACCAGTTATCAAATCATTAGGGCTAGCGTCTGTTTCTTCCGGTCTAAAATCATCCATATCATCGTAGGAAGTGATTGAAGTTAAAACATAGTCTCCAAGCTGCCAGTCCAGGGTGACTGATACACCCCAGAAGTCAGTATCGTTTTGGGCTTCAAAATCGTAATTACCCTCGTCATAGTCATCCACTGCTGGAAGATTGACGCCAGTTAAGGTTGTATAGGGTCGCTCTTCTGAGTAACCGAGAATATCCATACAGTTACCTGCCAGAATATCCGCGTTGTTACACATATTGCCACCCGCATCCCAGACACCGAGATGTCGATACTGGACGGAATCAGATTCACTTTTACCTGCATGGAAGTTAACCAGAACACTAACATCTTCAGTAGGTTGGACATCCAACAACAGACGCCAGGCTAGCTCATCAACACCCTGTTGGTCGTGTCCTGTAAAACGGTTCTTCAACCAACCATCAGAATCGGTTTTAAGTAAGGAAAATCGAAATGCAGCCTTGTCACCCAATGGGCCACCAAAGGCACCCTCTATACTCTTCAGACCAAAACTACCAGCATTTGCCCTTGCCCATCCTTCCCAGTCCTGGGTGGGCTTTCGGGAAACAAAATTCACAGCGCCACCGGTTGCATTCCGCCCGTAGAGTGTCCCTTGCGGGCCCCTTAGCACTTCCACTCGTTCAACATCGAGGAGTTGGAAAATTTGCGCAGCATTCGATGAAACATAGGTTTCATCAGTGTAGGTTGCAATCGGCCCCTGGTTTAGGACACCAAAGTCATTCAACCCAACGCCACGAATAAATGGTGCTGGCACACCAGTGTCACCGTTAGGGTAACCAACACTAAAGTTTGGCGTCTGGGCTGTAACATCAACCGATTGTCTAAAACCCAACGCCTCAATCGTCTCGCCTGTAAAAGCAGTAATTGAGATGGGCGTTTCCTGAAGATTGCCTTCTCGTTTTTGTGCCGTGACGATGACTTCTTCCATCATCGGTGACTCTGCTGCCTGCACTAAAAGGCTATTCCCTAGCAGCATTACCCCCAAAGCTGCCGACCCTAGATACTCGCTGATCCTGTTATTCGTCATGCGCACATTCCTCTATGCAAACAGTTGGCTAGCGAATAGGATACATTTGTACCAATTTATACACAATAGCCTTTAAGGATCAGAATTCTGGGGGAAGTTAGGCTAGTTGGTTTTTTACCAGCGCCTTTAGATCTTCTCTGAAATTTGAAAGATCTAACGGCCTATCTGCTTGTGCAAGGTGTAAGAATTGATAACCCCGTATGAGGGCGAGACTCATACGAGCAAGCTGCTCAGGGTTTTTTGCCCCCAACGCCTTCATACGAGCAGTGGATCTCTGATGCAGTATCTGTTGAATTTGATCATATTCCGGCGCATAACTCGGCTCCCTGGCAATCGCTAGCACCAGTTCAAATTCCGCAGCAACAATAAGATTGGCATCCCGAAGCTCCATCTCAACTATTTCAGCAACAGCATCGACACTTTCCTCAACACTACGAACCGCTATATCCGCATAATGGCTATTAACCTCATCTAGCCGCTGTAGCTCTTGTTCGTTGAAGTATTGAAAGGCTTCACGAATCAGGTCTTGCTTGGTCTTAAAATAGTAGGTTGTTGTGCGAAGGGCCGCATTTGCCTCAGCTGCTACTGCACGATGAGTTACAGCGGAAAACCCTTCACGGCCAATTATCCGCAGAGTGGCTTTTAATAGAGATGTTTTGGTTGCTTTGCCGGAAGAGTAGATGCCTGGAGACACCCCTGCTTTGCTTTTGTCACGCTTAATTGTCACGTTTACTCGATACAGTTAAGTACTTTCGACGTACATTACCATAGGCGGCGCTGCTTTTGCGCAGCGCTCAGATGAACAACCACCTGTCAGGTAACTTTCCGCCGGGCGTTCAAACTATTAAAAATAGCCTATGCCCTGGAATAAAGATCGCATCAGAAAACTACCAGTGCCAGACCTGATCTGCTAACTCGTATAATTCTACGAGTTCAGCGCGCTTTATTTTCACGACACCTTCCGTCAATGGAAGTTGATCAAGACCGCGTTCGATAAGATCTTCTTCAACCGCAAAGACAGGCACTTTCTTCTCAACCATGTTCTTTATATCTTTCGGCACATCCGCCGGCTGGGTTTGTTGCCATTTGCTGATCGACAAGGCTGGTTGGCGCTGCTTAAGTACTGCATATTGCACACCGTGACCAGAGAGCAACACCATAACATCGCCACCAGCCCCCTGCATTGACTGGGTAAGCCAGAGAATCGTGTCATCTTGCTCTTCAGTGGTTGTGCGAAATGCCTGGTCAATTACTTGTAGTGCTTTCATCGTTGTTACCTCGTACCAATAGTCAGGGTGTTAAATGCCTCGCTCGCATAACGCCATAAATCTGGAGGTCCACCTCGACCACAGCCTTCTATTACCTCGTTGACACCCCGCTCATCGACACAGAGTCCGCAGTTAATCCATTCAAAACCGAGACCTTTCTCGCTGGCCTTTGCTTGTAGTGCGGCTACCCATTCACGACTCATAGGATGATCTTCTTCCTCGGTTTCTCGACCATGGACAGCATTTCCATGAGGTTGTTGTCGAGCAAAAGACAACGCCACTGCGCCCTCATAGGCAAAAATACGGACATTCGCCCCTTTGTCCAGCGCATTGTCCAACAACCTGAAAAAGGTGACAGTTCGCTCATGCTCAAAGGGTGGGTCCATAAAGGCAAACGTTAACGTTTTTGTATTACTCATGTTCCACTCCTAATTCCAAATCACTTTTTGACCCGCTAGCATCGCATCGATGACAAGGTCGACACTGCCAAGGCTCACATCAGATTTAAGTCCATCAGACTCAATCTCTCTTTGTTGCAGCGAAAAATCATCCACCACTATATTCACACCACTTGCACGGAGCTCATCAAATGCTGGAGATTGTGCAGACGCCCGCGCAGGTGTGACACCGTTTTGCACGAGCAGCACTGACACAGCGTTGCCAGCAGCCTGCAACTGCTGCATAAGTTGATATTGATTTGTTGCCCGTACCTCCGTAAATGGGTCCTGGCTTTGAACAAAAAAATACTCAGACATCTTCATCTCCTGATATAAGTTGAATCCGCTCTGGCTGTTCATCGAGCAGATTTTTTCGAACCAAAAAGTCACCGAAGTGCTCTTGATCACGACGTTGAAGGGCATAGCGTTCGAATAACGGATCTAGAAGGGCAATAAATTCCTCTTCGTTGACATTACTGGCATATAAACGAGCAAGCCGATCGCCGTGAAAACTACCACCCAGATAAAGGTTGTATAGACCAGGTGCTCGACCTGTTAGCGCAACTTCCGCAAGAAAAGGTCTTGCACAACCGTTAGGACAACCCGTTAGTCGCAAGGTGATGGGTACATCAACACCATGAATAGATTTAAGACGCTCGAACACCGCTAACAATCTTGGCGTGTACCTTTCGGCTTCTGCCATCGCCAGTCCACAGGTGGGTAGTGCAACACAGCTCAAGGTATGAGCCGCTTGATGATCAGGTGTTAGACGCCAACTTAACCCCAGATCATCTAGCCGCCACTCAACCTGCTCTTTTTCGTAGTCACCAATATGGGTGAGCTGTAAATTCTGGTTTGTGGTCATTCGTACTCGACCACCATATTGCTGGAAAAATGCTGACAACTGTTCTCGTACAACACCATCGACCCGCCCACTCTCAATATAGAGTGTCGCTTGCCACAAGCCCTGGTCATCTTGTTCCCAGCCTAGCCTGTCTCCATTTTGTAAAAACTTAATCGCCCTGGCAGGCGCAAGGGGGGCGCCAACCCGATCGGCTAACTCTGCCTTAAACCAATCGGTACCAAGGCGATCAAGCGTATACTTGAACCGGGCCCGATGCCGGTCTTTACGGTCACCAAAATCCCGTTGAATCATCATCACAGTTTCAGCCAATGCCGGCGCATCATTGGCAGCAATAAAGCCAATTTCTTCGGCTAAACGCGGGTAGCTGTCTTCTCTGTTATACAGTTGTCCCATGCCGCCACCGACGCAGACATTGAACCCAACCAGCTCATCGTTTTCTACCACCGCAATAAAACCGAGATCCTGACCGTACACATCAATATCGTTTATGGGGGGAATCGCATATCCAACCTTAAATTTCCGAGGCAAGTACAGATCTCCATATACCGGCTCTTCGTTTTGCTGATTTTCTGCCGGTTGCTGGTACCAGATCTCGGGATACGCGCCTGTTTTTGGAATCAGCCTATTGCTTGTTAATTTCGCAAGTTCTGACACCTGTTCATGGATTTTGGATAGTGCAGGGTTCGTACCACTGACGACACCTCGACTGTCATCACCGCAAGCAGCTTTGGTATCCAATCCTAGATCACGAATACCTTGCATAAGAGCTCGCAGATTGTGCTTACGAACACCATGGAGCTGTACTGTTTGCCTTGTCGTTATACGAATAC
>CBDUKY010000282.1:0-4870 GCA_965367925.1 uncultured Pseudomonadales bacterium
ATCGATCACCACGGAAATCCTCCTCTGTCAGCTTCAAGTCTTGAATCATTGTGCCCATGGCCCCATCCATGACAAGCACGCGCGCTTCAAGTAGCTGTTCGAGTTGTTTGTAGCGTGGAGATAACTTCATAACTGGACCTTAACTTCAGAATTTAGGTTGCCGAAAACGGCGCAAGTGTAGCAGTTTCCGTCACTGGCCAGTTTGAAAGTCTTGAAGGTCGACCATGAATCAAGCTCATAGGGGAAGCAGAATTGCGTGCATGTACTGGCAAAAACCCTAGTAAAAGCAAGGACTTAAAAAGCAGTTTTTGTTCGCTGGGTTTGGATTAACTTCACGCAAGGCGTAAACTGCAACCAATTGGTGTAGGAATGTAACAATGATAGAGATAACAGAATCAGCCCAGTCTTATCTGGTTGAATTGCTTTCAAAGCAGGACACACCGGATATAGGCATCCGAATATTTATTACCGACCCTGGTACGCCCATGGCGGAAACCTGTCTTGCCTATTGTAAGCCAGGCGAGGAGCAGGCAGATGATCACAAGGTGGAATATGCAGATTTTGTTTGTTGGATCGACGAGAGAAGTATTCCATTTTTAGAGGAAGCTGTTGTCGACTATGCGGAAGATCGAATGGGTGGCCAGCTAACGATTAAAGCGCCAAATTCCAAAGTGCCAAAAGTATCTGATGACAGTCCGCTGGAGGATAAGGTTAATTACATCCTGCATTCTCAGGTGAATCCTGGTCTTGCTTCTCACGGCGGCATGGTTAATCTGGTTGAGATTGTTGAAGACAGTGTTGCCATCTTGCAATTTGGCGGCGGTTGTCAGGGTTGTGGCATGGTCGATATGACCTTGAAAGACGGAGTAGAGAAGACGCTACTTGAGCAGTTACCACAATTGACTGCCGTAAAAGATGTAACCGATCACTCGGTCACTGAGAACGCCTTTTATAAATAGTCAGATTGTTTAAGTAAAAATAAAAAAGCCCGGCAATTGCTGGGCTTTTTTATGCAGACTGTTATGCAGATTTCTCTAGCAATTCATCTGTGATCAGTGGCTTGCGATTAGGCAGCACTGATTTGATTTGATCTCTTAAATCTCGCACCATCTTTTCAGTCGTCTCCCAGTCAACACAAGCATCGGTAATTGACACACCATACTTAAGCTCGCTTTGATCCGCTGGTACCTTCTGATTACCTTCATTGAGGTTACTTTCAACCATCAAGCCAATAATCGATTGGTTCCCTTCAGCAACCTGTTTGGCAACATCTGCCATTACATTGACTTGACGCTTATGATCCTTGTTAGAGTTAGCGTGGCTGCAGTCGATCATAATGTTGGGCTGAATATTAGCGCTGACGAGTTGACGTTCACACTCGGCGACACTTTCTGCGTCATAGTTAGTTTTACCGCCACCACCGCGAAGCACGATGTGAGCATGGCTATTACCGCGAGTATGAATCACCGCCACTTCACCCTGATGGTTTATACCAAGGAATCTATGCGGTGCTGATACCGATTGCAGTGCATTGATAGCAACTTCCAGATTACCGTCGGTGCCATTTTTAAAACCAACTGAAGAGGAAAGGCCACTTGCCATTTCACGGTGGGTCTGCGATTCAGTGGTCCGTGCACCAATGGCGCTCCAGCTAATCATATCTTGCAGGTACTGAGGTGATACAGGATCGAGTGCTTCCGTGGAGGTAGGTAAACCCATCTCAGCGAGGTCGACTAACAATTTACGGCCAAGTTCCAGACCTTCTCGGATGTTAAATGAATCATCCAGGTGTGGATCATTGATAAATCCTTTCCAGCCAACGGTGGTGCGAGGTTTTTCAAAATAGACGCGCATAACGAGGAATAATGTGTCAGAGACTTCATCTGCGAGGGTCTTTAGCTTTTTCGCATATTCCAGCGCTGCATCCGCATCGTGAATTGAGCAGGGACCAACAACCAGAAACATGCGCGGGTCTTCGCGATCCAGAATCTTCTTAATTGTCACACGGCCATTTGTTACGGTTTTCAGCGCCTTCTCAGATGCTGGCACCTTTTCCTTCAGGCCTTCTGGCGTTATGAGTGTCTCTTCACTTAGCACGTTTAAATCATCCACTATTTTGTTAGTCATTTTCCTTCGCTCACCTTTTCGTTCCTGTTAAATCGCCAATTCATGTCTTACTTTCCAATTCCAAAAATTTCCAAAAAAAAACCCCGGTAAGCGTCCGCCTAACGGGGTTTCCTTTTAGGCGGTACGACCGCCCAATATCTACAACAAGCGATCTAACTTTTCTTAAAAAAGAAAAAGCTAAACCAATAGTAGTCTGCTGCGATGATTGCCGCAGTAATGACGCTGTTGGTTGATCGTGTGCCGAATAAATTCATGGCGCTAATAATAGCGGCCGAATTCTTATAAGCAAGGGCTTTTTGGTAGAAATTTATGGGATGCGTGCAAAATTGCCTGTAATTCACGATAAATTTATCAAATAGCACTGGTCTAGTTCGTCAGATAAACCACTTCTGCATCTTTAAAGTCGGTCAAGTTCGAAACGATAACTCGCTGACCTTCTTTCAAGCCGCTAAGAATTTCTACACTAGACACACTCATGATGCCCGTTTGGATTGGCTGCTTTGTTGCCAGATTGCCTTCAACCACATAGGTATAGCGACCACCACTGGATTCAAGAAATGGCCCTCGCTCTACCATCAGCGTATCTAACTTACTTGATAACAGAATACGAGTTGTGACCCGTTGATTCTGACGTAAGTTAGCTGGCACCTCGCCAGAAAACCGAACCTTGGCGGTAATTTGACTGTTGACGACTTCAGGTGAGACAGCGACGAGTGTGGCGGGGTAGGCGCGACCTTGATGGTTAACCTCAGCGCTAAGTCCTAATTCCAATGATGAGGCGAAAGAGTCGGGCACCTGAAGTTCTACTTCGAAGGCCGTCAGATCCACCACGGTCAGGATTGGCTGATTGGCGACAATTGAATCCTTATTATCAACCAGAAGATTCCCGACAATGCCGGTTACGGGACTGACGATATTGAGTTCATCGACCCGTCGTGAAAGCTCATTGACGATCAGTTGCTGCTGCTGGATATTCAGGCGCGTGGTTTCAAGCTCAAAGGCCAGGCTCTCTTCCTGTAGCTTTGCATCCTGGCTGGCATGCTTATGGCGCAGGTTTGCCGTGGCAACATCATCATTAGCCTTGTCAAAATCAAATTCGCTAATCGCATCTCTGGATCTTGCTGCCTGGGCTCGTCGTAGTTCCCGTTTTGCAGCGATCAGGTTTACTTCTGCCAGATCAACATTTTGTTGATTGGTAAGGGCAGTTTGTCTGGCCTGGATCTCTTGCCGTTTAAGTTCGTTTTTCGCGCTGGCCAGAGCGGCTGATTCCTGATTCAACAGGCTGTGAAGTTCGGGGCTATCTATCTGTGCAATGGTTTGATTCGCAACCACCTGGTCGCCCGCATTGACCATCAGCGTTACCACGCCATCGCTTGGACTAAATAAGGTGGGCTTAATTGCCGCAACAACGCTGCCTTGCGCTGATATATCGCGACTTAAGTCGCCACGGGTGACGGTCACGATTCGCACCCTGTCTTTGGAGATGGTCTGTTCAGCACTTGCCCAGCTACCCAGGGTCCAATAGCCGATAATCGCGAGTCCAACGAGAATCGCCCCGGCAATCAGGTATTTCCTGGTACCGGACCCGGTGCTTGTGATGATTTCGTCCTGGTTGGAAGTATCTCTAATCATATTGTTACATTGTTACTAACTTGATCCTAAGACGTTAATTTCCTGAAAACCGTTTGAAGTCACTGGTTAAAAAAGCCCTTAGCTATTAGAAGCCCTTAGCCATTAGGAGCCCTTAGCTATTAAAAGCCCTTAGCCATTAAGAGCCTCTGCCAGATAGTTGTCCATCACAGCGGATTGATCACCGGTGTTTGACTTTACCTGCCAACAGCCTACCATGCGCCTTTTCCTGAAAAGCAGTTGGATTTCGTGGGTTTAGACTATTCGCCACTTAGCATTGTGTTGTTGTTAAGTGCTGGGCTTATTGCTGGCTTTATCAACACACTCGCAGGTGGCGGCTCGATGCTTACCCTGCCGGCCTTAATGATGATGGGGATGCCGGCAGATATTGCCAATGCAACCAATAGAGTCGGGGTGTTCTTACAATCCGCAGCCGCTGTGCGTGGCTTTAAGCAACATGATCGGCTTGAATCGACGGCAATCCTGCCGATGCTGGTGCCGACTGTCGCGGGGGCGCTGTTGGGTTCTGTGCTTGCCTCCTATTTACCGGTTTGGCTGTTGAAACCCACCCTGCTAGGCACCATGGTGGCCATGGCGCTGTTTATGATTATCAAACCAGAGGCAATTGCGCCGCCGGAAGGAACCAGGGCCTTTAGTGTTTTTGAAAAGCCGGTGGGTTTCATTGCGCTGTTTTTCGCTGGTGTGTATGGCGGCTTTGTTCAGGCTGGGGTTGGCTTTATCTTGCTCGCGGCCCTGGCAGGCAGTCTACGTTACGATCTGGTCCGGGCGAACGCCCTGAAAATGGTCGCAACTGGCGTATTTTCCATTGTTGCGCTGGTGGTCTTTATTGCCCGGGATCAGGTCTTGTGGGTGCCAGGATTGATTCTCGCGGTGGGTTCTATGCTCGGTGCTAGTTTAAGTGTGAGATTTGCGATCAAGGTGCCACAATCTACGTTAAAATGGCTGCTCTTTGGTATGGTGAGTCTGACTTGTGGTTCTGCCCTGATATTTGGCTAGCTATGGTGTTGCGCTCAAAATTTTATTTGCTTAATTAAGTTGGTCAATGACAGAAGAAATCGAAAAGTATCCCGCGAACTTTATTCGTAACATTATC
>CBDUKY010000283.1:0-4858 GCA_965367925.1 uncultured Pseudomonadales bacterium
TCCGAAGGGTGAGCATGGCAAGGGTAAGGACATGACAGGTGCAAAGGGCGAGAGCATCCATCTCAGAGTCCCTGTGGGCACCAGTGTGTTCGATGATGCAACCAATGAGTTTCTAGGTGACATCACGGAACCAGGTCAAGTTTTGAAAGTTGCTCAGGGCGGATTTCATGGCCTGGGTAATACTCGCTTTAAATCCAGCACGAATCGAGCGCCACGCCAGACAACGAAAGGTACGCCTGGCGAGGTTCGGGATCTTCGTTTTGAATTGAAGCTAATAGCCGATGTTGGTTTGCTTGGTATGCCAAATGCTGGTAAATCGACACTCATCAGCACCGTATCTGCAGCAACACCAAAGGTTGCAGACTATCCTTTTACCACACTGGTACCTAATCTTGGCGTTGTAAAGGTGGGCGATCATAGCTTCGTCATGGCGGATGTACCTGGATTGATTGAAGGTGCAGCGGATGGCGCTGGTCTTGGCATTCAATTTTTAAAGCACCTTGCAAGAACCAGAATCCTCCTCCATCTAATAGATGTTGCGCCGATTGATGGTTCCGATCCGGTGGAAAATTTTATCACCATCGAAAACGAGATTAAGAAGTACAGCGGTGGTATTGCTGAGAAGCCACGATGGTTAGTGTTTACTAAGCTGGACATGATGCCAGAGGCTGAAGGCAAGAAGCTGGTCGCGGATATCACCTCTCGCCTGGATCATACTGGTCCGGTTTTTGATATTTCTGCTGTCCAGCAACGCGGTACAGACGCCTTATGTTTTGCTATTCAGGAATACTTTTTAGCCCTGGCTGAATCTGAAGCAGAGCTCGCAAAGGAGCAGGCGGCAGCGGAGAAGATCCGTGAAGAAATTCACCAATACTCTAGTATCCAGCGGGAGAAGCGCAGAGCCCTCAGGCAGCAGTCTAAGCTCGACACAGACGAAGATGACGACGACTTTGATGTCGAGGTTCACTACGAGCCTTAAGAGGATGACTAGCGGTATGGGAACAACCTTAGAGCAAATTCGGGAAAATTATCCCGCTGGTTCTATCTGGGTCATCAAGATTGGTAGTTCATTGCTGACTCGTAACGGGCAGGGACTGGCTAAAGACGCAATGGCAGATTGGGTCTCCCAGATCGCCGCTCTCCATGCTGCTGGGATCAAGGTAGTGTTGGTGTCGTCCGGCGCTGTCGCGGAAGGAATGAGTCGACTGGGTTTAAGTCGAAGACCAGAATCTTTACAGCTCTTACAAGCAGCAGCGGCTGTGGGCCAGATGGGGCTTGTACAGGCCTACGAATCGCTATTTAAGGGCTTTGGCCTGCATACAGCCCAGATACTACTCACCCACGACGATTTGAAGTCCCGGGAGCGCTATATCAATGCCCGGAGTACTCTGACCAGCTTGCTAGACCTGGGTGTGATCCCAGTTGTTAATGAAAACGACACGGTTGTCACGGATGAAATCCGATTTGGTGATAACGATACCCTGGCAGCCCTGGTTGCGAATCTCATTCAGGCAAACACCCTCTTATTGCTGACAGACCAACTCGGCCTCTATGTCACCGATCCTCGTCACGACGCAAATGCAGAACTGGTTCGTGTTCGACAAGCAAGAGACCTATCGCTTGATCAGATGGCTGGTGCCGGTGGTGCACTTGGTCGCGGTGGTATGGTGACCAAAGTAAATGCGGCGCGGATTGCCGCCCGAAGTGGCGCAAGCACCATCATTGCCTCCGGTGCCAGTGACCAGGTGATTACCAAATTAAGTCAGGGTCAGGTAACTGGAACCCTGCTGTTAGCAGATCAGGAAATATTAGACTCCCGTAAGCAGTGGCTAGCGGCGCTCCCTGCCAAGGGTACGCTGGTGCTAGACGACGGCGCGGTCAAGGTATTGAAGTCAAAAGGTAGTAGTCTATTGCCTGTCGGTGTCACCAGGGTTAACGGCGTCTTTACCCGGGGTGAGATGGTGTCTTGCTGTGATGCAAAAGGGCGAGAAGTTGCCAGGGGGCTGGTAAATTACAATAGCGAGGAGGCGGCTGGCATTCGAGGTCGGGCTAGTCGTGAAATCGAGTCAATATTGGGGTATCCGGGTGATGTTGAGCTGATTCACCGGGATAATATGGTGCTTAGCGGTGCGTAATCTCGAACCGGATCAAGTGATCCAGACTAGCATTGGATGAGGGTGGCCCCTCATCCAGGTTAACACTGGTTAGCCTTTGAGGGCTTTAACACCAGCATTAAGTCGAGATTTATGACGTGCAGCTTTATTGCGATGGATAATGCCGTGTGTCACTGCTTTATCCAGGGCAGGTACAACAGAAACGTAAGCTGCAGTCGCTGCCTCGTAGTCACCAGCTTCTACAGCAGCCACTGTTTTCTTTATTGCAGTACGCAATGCAGAACGTTGGCTAGCGTTATGGCGACGACGAACTTCCGATTGCCGGGCACGTTTTTTTGCTTGTGGAGTATTTGCCACTCTCTATTTACCTCAAATTTGGTCTGGAAAAATCAGGGGGCGTACTATGCCGACTGGTTTTAATTTTGTCAATTATTGTCGATGCCACATTGCATCGCAATTCAAACCCAGGGAACCGTTAAACTAGCGGCATGAATGAAGTGCAACCTCCAGTGGAAAAACGTACCGGCGGCCTGCTGAGATCCAGTGGTGTGGTCTCGGTCATGACCTTGCTGTCGCGGATGCTTGGTCTGGTTCGCGATATGGTCATCGCCCACATATTTGGTGCAAGTGCCGGGGCAGACAGTTTTTTCCTGGCATTTCGGATTCCAAACTTCTTTCGGCGCCTATTTGGCGAAGGGGCCTTTTCCCAGGCTTTCGTGCCAGTACTGACTGAATATCAGAAACAGAAGCCAATTCAGGAAGTAAGAGTGCTGGTGAGTGCGATCAGTGGCTCTCTTGGGGTGAGCTTACTACTGCTAACCCTGATTGGTGTACTGGGCGCACCAGCGTTCATCACGCTCTTCGCCGCCGGCTTTGTGTATGCCGGGGAAGTTGAAAAGATCTCGCTCGCGACCGAGATGTTGCGGCTCACCTTTCCCTATGTGCTATTTATTTGTATGACGGCATTTTCAGGTTCGGTGTTAAATAGTTATGGCCGTTTTGCCGTACCCTCTTTTACGCCTGTGTTCCTCAATATTAGCCTGATTGGGGCTGCCCTCTTCTTGACCCCAATGATGACAACCCCGGTGATGGGGCTAGCCTGGGGCGTACTGCTGGCGGGGGTTGTGCAGTTTGGCTTCCAATTACCATTTCTCTGGCGTGAGGGATTGCTGGTTAAGCCATCAATAAATTTCAAACATCCCGGTGTGAAACAGGTAATGCAACTTATGTTGCCAGCATTGTTGGGTGTCTCTGTTGGTCAGATTAATCTGCTGCTGGATACAGTTCTCGCTTCATTTTTAGAAACTGGGAGCCTGTCTTGGCTGTACTATTCAGACCGCTTATTGGAGTTACCTCTGGCACTATTTGGGATTACCATCGCAACCGTGATCCTGCCCAGTTTGTCTCGCCAGCAGGTATCTGAGCAGGCGGCATTTAGTGACACCCTGGGCTGGGCGGTAAAAATGGTATGTCTGATTGGCGTTCCAGCATCCCTGGCGCTGGTCGTTTTATCAGAGAGCCTGATCACGACGCTTTTTTATCAGGGTGCCATGACGCCTCGTGATGTCACCATGGCTGGGTATAGTCTTGGTGCCTACGGTATTGGCTTGTTGGGCCATATGCTGGTGAAGGTGTTAGCGCCTGGGTATTTTTCCCGTAAGGACATGAAAACACCGGTTCGCTATGGAATTGTGGCGTTGGTGGCGAACATGGTTTTGAACCTTGCGTTAGTCTGGCACTTTAAACATGCGGGTCTGGCATTGGCAACATCCCTGTCTGCATTTCTAAACGCTGGACTACTCTGGTACGGGCTAAGTAGATCGAATGTATTTAAGCTACCAAAAGGCTGGTGGAAATTCTTGCTACAGATATTGATTGCTAACCTTATTCTGGGCGCATTTTTGATGGTTGTGCCACCGCTACAATCAGAGTGGTTGGAAATGCAATTCTGGGTCAGATTCGGTTGGATGATTGGTATTTGTGGATTGGGTGTGCTGGTTTATGGACTGGCATTACTAATAACGGGTTTAAGGTATCGAGACATCGTAAGATAGCGTTATGGAAATAATTCGTGGACCAATAAATTTAAAACCAAAGCACCAGGGATGCGTGGTGACGATTGGTAATTTTGACGGTGTACACCGCGGGCATCAGGCTATCTTGCAACAGGCGAGAGAGAAATCTGATCAACTGGGGGTGCCAACCATGCTGATTTGTTTTGAGCCACAACCGAAGGAATTTTTTGATGCCTTTAATGCGCCTGCGAGATTAACTCGCTTTCGAGAGAAGGTGACGCTGCTCGCGAAATATGGCGTTGATTATGTGCTCTGCTTCAAGTTCAACGATGAGACGAGGTCCATGACTGTCGAGCGGTTTATTGAGTTGCTTGCAAAAGATCTCAAGGTCAGTGCGCTATTGGTCGGGGATGATTTCAGGTTTGGCCAGGACCGAAGCGGCGACTTTGCGGCGCTTGAAGTTGCCGGACGTGCACATGATTTTGAAGTCTCGAATTTATATACCATGACCTACGAAGATACCCGGGTGAGTAGTACGCGGATTCGAGAGACCCTTGCTGAAGGAAATTTTGAGGAAGCGGAGTTGATGCTTGGGCACCACTACTCAATCATTGGCAAGGTGATCTATGGCCGCCAGCTTGGCAGGACCCTTGATGCTGCAACCGCTAACATCCAGCTACATCGATATCGTGCACCGATTGATGGTGTTTTTGCGGTTGGGGTAGCGGG
>CBDUKY010000284.1:0-4842 GCA_965367925.1 uncultured Pseudomonadales bacterium
GCCGTTTCGCCTATGCACCATGACAAGGCCGCTACCGTCCGGTAACAAGCTCGCTTTGGCGTTGTAATCCCCTTCAAAGGTCAATCGCTCAATTGTCAGATCCGCCAGGGTCATCTGGTAGATCTGCGGCTGTCCACCACGATTACTCGTAAATACGATGGCTTTACCGTCACCGCGCCATGAAGGTTCCGTATCAATACCATAATGACGAGTCACTCTGCGTAAGCGCCTGGTCTCAAGATTCAAGATATAAATATCCGGATTGCCGTCTTTTGACAGCACCATAGCCAGTTCTTTGCCGTCGGGGGAAAACGCTGGCGCACCATTAAGACCCGTAAAACTCGTAATTTGTTGCCTTGTACCTGTCGTTAAATCCTGAATAAAGATAGCTGGCCGACCGTCATTCTCAAACGAGACATAGGCTATCTTGCTACCATCAGCAGACCAGGTTGCTGAAAGGATTGGTTCTTTTGAGGTATGTACGGTTTCCGCTCTGTGTCCATCGGCGTCGGCAACATTAAGTTTATAGACTCTATTTTCAACGGGGCCATCGGCGGTGATATACATAATGCGAGTTGAGAATGCTCCCTCAATACCCGTGAGGTTCTTGTAAACCACATCACTTACATGGTGCGCCATATCACGGAGGTCTTCCTCGGTACCTTCAATCAGTTGGGTTGCGACAACAGACTTTTTAAAGACGTTATAGAGCTCAAACCGCAATCGGATACCAGTATCCACCCGTTCAAGACTACCCATGACCAGATATTCAACCTTCAATAGTCGCCAGTCACGAAAGAACACCTGACTACTCTCATGAGGCAAGCTAAGCATCTGCTCCACTGGCAAGGTGTCGAATCGGCCACTTAGCGTCAGATCCGAATCGATGACTTCATGTACATCAAGGGGCAAACTACCGCGATTTTTATATTCAAAGGGCACAACGGCGACTCTTACGGCATTATCCACACCCTGGGTAACTTCAATGCGCAACTCCGCAAAGGCCGATTGAATCGGCAATAAAAACAACAACACTCTAAATAATTTCATTACTCACCAGTTTGGCTGTTAGCAGCTACAGTCTTAAGTCTTCCGGTCTGAATAGCACTTCAAACTCGCGGAAGTTTTTTTCAAATTGTCTTGGAATTGTTGGCACGATAAATCGACCGGCCTTTCGTACGGCCAACATGGCAGAACGATCGAATGCATCATTACCACTTGATTCCTCAACCGTCACATTGACCACTTCACCAGTTGGCACCAGAAAGACCCTGAGCAAAGCCTGCATGCCATTTCGGGCACTAGGTGGTCTTGACCAGTTTTGGACAATGTCTCGCTTGATTTGTGCCACATATGCCAGCGCCTGCTCATCATCGGTGACGGCTAATCGATCACCAGCTTCCTCATTAATGGCAAGCTGCAATTCCATCTCCAGTTTTTGCCTTGCTGACTCAAGTGCTGCCAGTTTCGCAGCATCTTCTTCCGTCGACTCAGGTGCTGGATCAATCTGTTTTGTTTTTTCTACCTCGGCCTCGGCCTTTTGTTTTTCCAACAAGGCTTTGAGTTCTGCTTCTTTGATTCGTTTCCGATTTATTTCAGCGGCTTTTTCCGCTGCTTTGCGGTCTGCTTCTCGCTTTGCCTTCAAGCGTCGTGCACGCTCATCGGCGAGCCTCTTTTGCTTCTCTTTTTTCGCCCGGTGGGGGTTTTCATTCACCACACTAGCTTTGATGTAGTAAGGCTCATCTTTAATAGGCTGGGCATCTGCTGTTGGACCCCAGTCCATCATTAAGAGCACAACCACGCCCGCGTGAAGCGCAAGCGCAAGAAAAAATGACAGCGCGTAAAATATTTTCGCTTTCATACCTATCCTGCTGGGGGTTCGGTAATAAGGCCAATATTTTTTGCGCCCGCAAGCTGTAGCACGTTCATAAGATTAATAACGGTGCCGTAATCTAGTTTTTCATCGCCTTCTACGAGCACTTTGATATCAGGGTTAGCGGCCAGAATTTTTTTCGCCCGTTCACCAATAAGGGGCAAGGATATTGATTCTTCCTCATCACCCATATTCATGTAGTAGGTTTTATCAGCCTTAATGGAAACCACCAGGGTCGGCTCATCTTCGCCAGTTTCTATTGCACCTGAGTTTGCATTGGGAAGATCAACTTTTATGCCCTGCACCATCAAGGGCGCGGCAACCATAAATATCACCAGCAATACCAACATCACATCAATGTAAGGTACCACGTTGATTTCTGCCATCGGCTTGCGCCGTTTCGCCTTAGCCATCGCAGCAGCCTCCGTTATGACTGGTCGCTATGGATTGCACGAAACAGAATACCGCTGAACTCGTCTGTAAATGCCTCAAATCGATTGATAATAATCTCAACCTGAGCGGCATAACGGTTATAGGCAATAACCGCTGGAATCGCGGCAAAAAGCCCCATGGCTGTTGCAATTAATGCCTCAGAAATACCAGGTGCGACGATGGACAAGCTTGCCTGCTCAACTGTCGCCAGACTTCTAAATGAGTTCATAATGCCCCAGACAGTACCAAACAAGCCGATATAGGGACTGGTAGAACCAACGGTTGCGAGAAAGGCCAGATTTGTTTCGAGGCGTTCTTCTTCTCGCGCCATGGCAACACGCATGGCTCTACCGACATTATGCATAACCCGATCAGGGTCAGCATTATCCTGCTTTCTAAGCCGGGTAAATTCTTTAAAGCCCGCGGTAAAAATATGCTCCATCCCTTCAGGGCTTTCGGTATTGCCATCGATCTCCAGGTAAATCTTTCTCAGGTCTTTGCCAGACCAGAATTCATTTTCAAATGCGACTGAACTACGATTTGTTGCTGAGAGAGAAAATCCACGCTGAAAGATCATGAACCAGGAAGTCAGTGATGCGAGCATCAAGATCCCCATTACCACCTGCACAATCACACTGGCATTGAGGATAAGTTCAAGGATAGAAAGTTGTTCGTTCAAATGAATCTCACTTAATGACTTAAGGTTTGTTAAGGGTTATTCCGGTGGCAACTTATCAAATAGATCAGCGTCAGCTTTGTTGCTCGGTTGAGGCAATCCAAAGTGCAAATAAGCACGCCGGGTAGCCACCCTGCCTCGAGGGGTTCGCATCATAAATCCTTGCTGAATAAGATAAGGCTCATAAACATCTTCAATTGTGTCTCTTTCTTCACCAATGGCCGCGGCAATACTGTCAATACCGACAGGCCCGCCGTCGAATTTTTCGATAAGCGCCATTAGCAACCGTCTGTCCATATGGTCGAACCCATTGGCATCGACTTTCAACATATTTAGTGCGAGATCCGCGACGGCCTTGTCTATCTCACCGTCTGCCTTGACCTCTGCATAGTCACGCACCCGGCGTAATAGTCGGTTACCAATCCTCGGCGTGCCTCTGGCTCGACGAGCAATCTCGTTGGCGCCCTGTTCATCTGTTGCAACATTGAGTAGACCAGCGGATCGCAAAATAATTCTTGTTAAATCTTCTACATCATAAAACTCTAAGCGCTGAACAATACCGAACCGGTCACGTAATGGAGAAGTTAATAATCCTGTTCGCGTCGTGGCACCGACAAGGGTAAAAGGGGGCAGGTCTAGTTTAATCGTTCTTGCTGCTGGCCCCTCGCCGATGGTTAGATCAATTTGATAATCTTCCATGGCTGGATAAAGAACTTCCTCAATGGCGGGACTCAGGCGGTGGATTTCATCAATAAACAAGACATCGCCTGCTTCCAAATTGGTCAATGCGGCAACCAGGTCACCTTTCTTTTCGATGACTGGACCTGACGTTGACTTGATCTGCACACCCATTTCATTCGCAATGATGTTAGCCAGGGTGGTTTTACCCAGACCAGGTGGTCCAAATATCAGGGTATGGTCGAGGGACTCCTCGCGCTTTTTAGCAGCCTCAATGAAAATCTGCATTTGTTCACTGACCTGATCCTGGCCGCGATACTCGGCAAACGTGGTCGGCCGGATCGCCCAGTCCTGGGTTGACTCATTTTGGTCTGCCTGAGGCGTGACGAGCCGATCGGATTCAATCATGCAAATAGTTTCATGGAAGACAAATTGAAGTTTGCCACAATTTAGCGTGACAAACAGTTAGCAAAAACGCGCCATTGCGTGGCAATTCAGCCAGGTGGAGACTATACCCCAACAGGCGCTAGGTTAGGTTCTTCAAGGCCTGTTTAATGAGGTTTTCCACCGAATCTTCAGGATTCTCAATAGTTGCTAACGCACGAGACGCTTCCTGGGGTTTAAATCCTAAATTGATGAGCGCTGTTTCCGCATCAACAAGATTGTCATTCCCTGACATTGTGATTGCAGCACCAGCACTAGCGGAAGGCTTCGGTAGTCGATCCCGCATCTCGATAATCAGCCGTTCAGCAGTTTTTTTACCGACCCCAGGTAAGGCCACTAGAGATTTGACGTCATTGTTATGCACACTCTGGGCGAATGCTTCAGCCTCGATGCCGGACAATATTGTGATGGCGAGCCTGGGTCCAACCCCATTAACGCGAATCAAGTGGCGGAACAATTCTCGTTCTTCCAGACTACTAAAACCATATAACAAATGTGCATCATCCCGAACAATAAGATGGGTATGCAGCAGTACCTGTTCGTTTAGATGGCCAATGGTGTAAAAGGTCGTCAGAGGTATTTCAACCTCATAACCAACCCCTGCTACATCGAGCAAGATTTGCGTGGGTGTCTTCTCAATGAGTTGCCCAACCAGTCTACCGATCATTTACACATTCTCTTTACTTAACTTCATCTATGGTCAGGCTATTTGTCGACATTAACAAGACGGCCGCGCCTG
>CBDUKY010000285.1:0-4808 GCA_965367925.1 uncultured Pseudomonadales bacterium
AGTCAGGACCTTAGATGAGCTTGCAAAGACTCAAATTGCGTAGATGGCGCCAATTGGTCCTAACATTCTGGTCAAGGGGACAGGTAGCTTCGACCAGATTGAAGTAAGTTGTTGGACCAGGCTATTTTCTTGATCAAGCTCTGGCACGGACTGGCTCTTGAGCGGCAGGTAACTGTACTGCATTTCTCGCGGTGTGAAGCCAAGATTCTTCTTAAACAAATAGGCACCTGAACCAACAGGACTGCGACCAAAATCAAAAATTGGCAGGTTATTCTTAAGCCCGTACTGCATAAGCTGCCAGTACATCCAGGGAAAACTATGATACTGCCTTGCTGCTGGAATGCCGCCACCGTAGTAGGGCATCAAAGTGTCTTTGAATTGAAAACAGAGCACTGCGCTTAGATCTCGTCCATCCTGCTGGACGCTAGCGAGACAGCAGTTATCAGGAAAATAGTCTAGCAGTGCCTCGAAGTAACGGGTTGGGTAGATGGGTGTACCTAAATTTCTCAAGCTAATCCCATAGACCTGTAAAAAACGTGACAGATCTTTATGAATGTCGAGGGTCAATTGATGAGCGTCTGCTTTTCGGAGTACAGCCCGTTGACGATTAGGTATTTGTTGTAGGATTTCTTCCGGCGTTTCCCCTGTTGGCTTACAGAAGGTTGCAAATTTACGATGACCCAGCCATTTTTCACTCAGACTGATATCTGGGTCCAGATCACGCACTTCGATAAAATCACAAGCCTCGGCACTAGCCTGTTGTTCGAGGGCATGCAAGAGCGAGTTGGCAATGTGGGCAGACCTGGCTAATGGACCGGCACTAACCGAGAAGGGGTTGGATATCATGGCCTTACCAGCGAAAGGTCTGCTGATAAGGAAGGCTGGTAATATACCTACCACCTCTTGAGCCTGTTCCGCGACAAGGTATGCAGGCTGAAAATTAGGATAGGCAATCTGGCAGACAGAATGCCAGTTGGCGAGATGGAAAAAGGTTGATGCTGGATGCTGATGGACGAACGCATCCCAACGAAGATGATCCCTGGCGAAATCAAATGATCTAATATTGAGATCAGTCATCTGAAACCTTCTCAAGTTGCAGGTAATGAGACGCACCAATTATTTGGGCCAGCGGGTTATGGATTTTTACCGCAGCAGGACCAAAAGGCAGCGTTGTGCAACTGTCCATGGCTCTCAGGTTGAAGTTGGCCGCCATTTCGATCAGTTCCGTTGGACTGTGGGCATATTGGGGAAACTGTTCAGCACCTTTCAGGGTATCAACAAACCTAAAGACCCTGTGGGCTGAGCGATGAATAAGTGTTGTCGCGCCACGCCAGAGGATATGGCATTTGCCGCCGGGCTTGAGCACCCGGTTTACTTCTGCGAAAAATGGACGACGTTGAAGTGGGGTTTGCTGGTTAAAGAACTGGCAGTTCACAACATTGTCGAACGTATTTGGCCTAAAAGGTAATTCGAAGGCATCACCGCGAACTATGGAGAATTGATTCCACCTGGCCTGTTTGCAAGCTGATTCATTGAAGTCGACACCCACCACATGGGGTAGATGTGGAAGCTGATTTAGCATAAGTCCTGACCCGCAGGCGATATCGAGGGTGAAGCCCGTTTCAATCTGGGCGGCAAGAAATTGACGCTCTCGCAAGAAAAACCAGTGACCAACATAGCCGTTAGCACTTGCATGTTTGCCGCCGTGTGCTTCTCGAATGCCGGCGTATTTTTTGTCTACTCGAATATCAGCCATGATTAGGTAAATTTCTAAAGTATAGATACACGCTCGTGAAAAATATGCCGCAGTAGCCTATCACGACAATGCGGATGAACAAGCTTGTCGCGATAGCCTGCTCTGCTGTTATTCCAAAGTACACCAGCATACTCGTTAGTCCAGCCTCAACGATGCCGATACCGCCAATTGATTGAAGTGGAATGGCAGCAAGAAAATGGGTCAGTATGGCAACGACGAAAAGGGTATCTACTGGAAGTGAAATCTTGCAAGCGTAGAACAACAACAAGAGCGCGGTGAGATTGGCTAACCACTTGAGCAGAGTCTGAAGGGTAAGAAGCAGGACAGCCTTAACATTCATGTGTTGTTTGCACCATTGTCTAGCATGGAGACAAAATCGCAACAGTTTGCTTGCGAAGGCATACCGACCTTTTAGTGGATATATCAACTTACCAAGGCAGGTTAACCAGAATGTCAGACTGACAATCAGGCAACTCATTAAAAAAAGAATAGCCAAAATCATGGGCCGGGCAGCCTCCATGGGTAGTAGCGTGACACTCAGGCCAATCACAAGGAATCCACCGAGGATCACGAGATCGTATAGCCTTTGGACGATAAGACTCGCGGTCGCGCGGCCAGGATGCATTAAAAGAACCTTTTGAAAAACACTAATCCCGGCGATTTCTCCGAGTCTTGCTGGCAGCAATGTTAGCCAGAGTACGTACCAGGCATTAGCATAGACCCCGTGCGCGTAGGAGACACCAGTTTTGGCACAGGTCTGAATTCGCCAGGCGGTGGATAGCGCTTCGATCGTCAACAGAAGTAGCGCTAATCCAGCAAATCTAAGGTCAATAACCGCAAATGCATGACCAAGCTCGGAAGGATTTACCACTAAAAATAACAAGCATAGCAAGCCACCACTAACAGCGGCGGAAGCTAGCCACAGGGTGCGGTTGTTAGTTCTGCTTGCGAGGCCCTTTCTACTCACCTGGTTCATTTCTGGCGGGCCAACTGCAGGAGAAACACGTAACCCATTGAGAACAAGCCTATCATGGGCATGTTGTAGCGGGTGACGTTTATAGACACGCCTGACCTCAGTAATAGCATGTATAGGGGTATCAGGGTGATCCATAGCAGTTCGTATCGACCAAGACGGATTTCGCGACGAAGGAGTAGCACAAAGCCGACAATTGCTGGTACTGCCCAGAGCTTGCCAATAAACAAGCCTCGCCATGCAAAAGCAAAGGACACAGCAATATGTTTAATGGGCTGATCCAGAACTCCAGAAATAAAGAAGCTGGCAATGGAAGCATTCGGGTCAGCTGCCTTCAAAATTGCCGAAGAACGATGAATCAGCGCCTCTGGATTGTGGCGCGAAAATACGCGAGCAGTTTCCGGCAGGTATCTTTCTGCTAGCTTGTCGCCAATATCTGGTGCCCAGTAGACAAAACTAGTGCTCCACTGCTGCCAGGTCATTTCGTTATATGCCAGCCGCTCTGAGAATACGTACTGACCATATTCACTTTTCACCAGTGTTGGGACAGATAGTTTGAGGTTATTGCGTATCAGCCAGGGTGAAATCACAAGGACAAAGAAGAAACTCAGGATAAGAAGATGGCGGAATAGTTTCACATCACGAATCAGGATAAGGATAAACAACAGTGCAGGGATAAGAAGGAGATACTCGGGGCGCGTCAAAGCGAGTAATCCCGTCACTAAACCGAGACTTGCGGCAGACTTGAGATCCCGATTATCAAGGTAAACTAGTAGTTGGTATTGCAGCATCAAAAATAGTGGAACCACCAGGTTGGTTACCAGTATTTGTTGCGCATAGTCTGTTAACTCAAAGGCGAGAAACGCAAATATCGGAGTACCGTAGAGATAGATCGCCTCAGGGAAAAGTCGAAAAGCCGTGACCCCAATCATCAGGAGGCTAATGGCAACCAGAACATAATTGAGAAAAATAATTGCTAGTAGATGATTCTCACAAGTCACAGTGGGATCGATTTCTGGGCCGCAAACTGATTGGTTAAGACTGCAATCTTTACGCTCTGAATTAGCTAACCTACACGCCAACGATGTTCTGGTGTTGTCTGTAGTTACCAATGATGCGAGCCAGGGATACAGGGGTGCGTTCGAAGCACCAGGCTTTGCAGGTTTGTCTATAGCACCAAAGCTCAAGCCAAAACTATTAAACTGGCTCAGATTATAAATATAGTCCGCATATCGTAAAGCGTCCTTCTGGGGAACTTCCGGGTCGGCGAATATCATGCCATGCATCGTCAATAGACCAACGACCAGGATCAGTAGTTTTACTAACTGATGTTCAGGTGGGAAAGTGGTCGTGGC
The DNA here is from genome assembly GCA_965367925.1 of uncultured Pseudomonadales bacterium. GTDB lineage: Bacteria > Pseudomonadota > Gammaproteobacteria > Pseudomonadales > Azotimanducaceae > JAHRVQ01. The sequence continues at coordinate 4,085 of CBDUKY010000285.1, forward strand.
TATTGTCATCTTCACCTAGATGCGAATGAATAGGGATTTTTGGTTGATTGTCTATGTCAAAGCCAATGGCAGAAAGGGTCAGTTGCAAACCGAGAATAACCGACAAGGTTGCTAACATGACAGTACCAATTGGCGTTTCCACATTAGAAGCGACATTTTCCTGCCAGGTCATTGCGCCAAAAATTAAGCCAAATAAAAGCAGGGTAGGACCCAATAACCATTCAATTGAAGCTAGATGAAAGTCTCGCAAAAAGTAGTTAAAGAAAATCCGCTGCAGAAAATTTCGACAATGCAGGGTAAGGAAAAGGGGTATTGAACTAGAAACCCGTAGCGAGCTTTTCTCGTCTGCGTAGACAGCTCGCTGGGGTATATCCTGAACAACGGCGCGTAGCAAGCCAAGTTGATAAAGCATGTCAGATTCAAAAAAGTAACGTTGATGTAGCTTCTCAAGTGGGATCATCTTGAGAACATCACGATGAATAGCAGTGAAACCATTAGTTGGATCGAAGACCCGCCAATAGCCTGATGAAAATTTGGAAAAGAATGAAAGTGCAGCGTTGCCGATAAGTCGAGAGGTAGGCATGCTTTTCAAATTGCGAAGTAAGAAAAACCGATTGCCCTTACAGTAGTCTGCCTGGTTGGTGACGATTGGCGTAACAAAATGGCTGATGCTTGTGGGGTCCATCTGGCCATCGCCATCTACTTTCACAATCACGTCGGCATT
>CBDUKY010000286.1:0-4800 GCA_965367925.1 uncultured Pseudomonadales bacterium
CTGGTTTCCTGCCAATCTTCGCAGTTAGGGTAAAGATAAACAGCGGCACATAAACCATACAGGTAAACCAATAGGGATATTCTGGCTGAATTGAATAGAGAAAGGTGCCAACGAGTGGACCAATTGTAAAGCCAAGCGGTCCACATGAATTGGCAACGCCCGCCACTGAGCCTTGTTCATCTGAGCTAACCGCCAGGGAAGCACCTGACATAAAACCTGGCCCGGCAAGGCCCATGCCAAACCCCTGGATTGCCATGGCGGTCGTGAGTGCAATCCGGGTTTCACCAACAGCCATAATCACAAAGGCACAAATCAGAATTGGCATGGCGATCTTTAACAAGGTAAAAGGCTGTACTTTGATTTTCGGGATCACCACCATCTGCGCAACTAAAGAGAAAAATGCTGAGAACATCATACTGATACCCACAACGCGCGCTGTCTCGGCACCTGTCAAATCGAGTGTGTCTTGAAATCGAAAAGCCATGGTCTGTTGCACAATGGCAAAGCCCATAAACATAAAAATACCGACAAAGACAAAAGGTAAGATACGTTTGTCAGTGTACTTTAATCGTGGTGGCTTAAATTCGCGGATCTGACCAGGGACATTCGGTAGCGCAACGAGGATAAAGCAAGCGGCAATAAAGGTAATGACTGCTGAAAACCAGATAGGCGTGAGCAAGGTATAGGCAGCCAACATACCACCCACAGCAGGCCCAAGGATTGCACCAATATTATTTGCTGCACCGACCTGCCCCATTCCCCTGGTTCGCGTGTTTATATCCGTTATGTCTGCCATATAGGCAGTGGATGCAGGTTGGGTTGCCGCCATTACCGCCGCATTACTCATGCGCGCCAGGGTCAACAAGATAAAGGCCACCATAGGTACAAACAAACCCAGCAAGGCAGCCTTGAAAACACTAGCAAATAAAATGGTCCCAATGGAATAGCCAAACAATCCGATCAGGATGACTCTACGCCGTCCCCAGGTATCACTAAGGCGCCCCCAGATTGGCATGGCAATAAAAACCGTAATGGATGACGCTGAAATTATGCCACCGATTTGTACGTCAGATAGTTGGATCTCTCGCCCCAGCGGCGCAAGCACAGCGAACAAGATCGTCTGGGAAAATCCCATTGCCATAATTGATGCAAGTAATGTGTACTTGGCAAATCGAACCGGAAACTCTTTTTCTGTATCAGGCATACTTTCCTTAAGCTGGCTTTAGCCAAGTGAAAGATAATGATCAATGCCTTTGATCTTATCTTCAGCGTGATGATTGACATAAATAACGGTGGTTTCACTATCGGCACAGATCTTCTCGACCAGTGCCAGAACCAGTTGCCGGTTTAATTCATCGAGACCAAGGCAAGGTTCATCCAGAATCAACAAAGGTGGATGTTTAACCATGGCACGAGCAATCAATAGCAAGCGCTGGTCACCATAGGAACACTGGTTAAATGGTTGGTGCGCGCGTGCTTCTAGTCCTAACAAGCGCAACCATTGCTGGGCGATCATCTGTTGGGTATCAGTGGCTTTCTGGTACAAACCAATACTGTCATAGAAGCCGGAAATAATCACATTCAACAGACTAATGCTAACCCGGTACTCCCATTGCAAGGCAGTTGAAACATAACCTATGTGTTGTTTGATATCCCAGATACTTTCTCCCTGGCCTCGTTGATAGCCAACGACAAAAATATCATTGTTATAGCACTGAGGATGATCACCAGTTACAAGGTTCAAAAGACAGGTCTTGCCGCTTCCATTTGCGCCGGTAACCTGCCAGTGCTGGCCTACATCAACCTGCCAGTCCAGATCTTCAAATACCACATTGTCCCCATAAGAAACCTTACCACCGCGTAATCGAACCAGTGGCATGGCCGGATCAGGACGGGGCAACTTTTCCGTTGGGTCGGCCCCTGGGACTTCCAGGTCAGTTGTTTTTAAATGTAGTAGTTGTCGTAGCTCATTGTCTCTGACCTCTGAGGTAAGTTCAGATTGATGCTGGATAGTACCAGCCTCCATATAGGCATAGTGGCTAATCCAGCCAGGAATTTCATCGAACCGATTAAGCACCATCACGACCGTTGTTGAGTCAGCAATGGCTTGTAGCTTATCTGCAAATACTTGACTGGAATTTGTATCCAGACCATCAAAGGGTTCGTCGAGTAACAGCAAATCGGGCTGACTGGCGATAGCTCGCATTAATAACACCTTACGACTCTCGCCTGTGGACAATGCTCTAAATCCGCGGTCTAGCTTAGACTCAAAATCAAAACAGCTGATCAGGTCAGATAACAGGGCTTTATCGGGATTTACCTCTGACAACATTTCCGAGACTTTCGTCCCCTCATAAACCTCGTCCGTAATATCACTATCGTCCCTGTCTCTTTCCCGTTCAATCAGTTCTCGCTGACTCTCAAAGGATACAAGTTCAACATGCCGGAAATTATTTTCAAGGCGCCCGCCTAACACCTCGCCAACCCCGGCTAACACCGCGGCGAGGGCCGACTTGCCTGAACCATTTGGACCAACAATGACCCAGTGCTGGCCTGGCACTAGCTGCCAGTTTAAGGCTTGTAAACTGAATTGGTCGTTAAGGGCTATGCTGCAGTCTGTAAGTGTTGCTGTCATTTGTACTCATTGGGTCTATTGGGGCGCCTTTTAATCAAAATCGGGTCGTATAGGACCAGGGCGCAAACTAACAGCGCAGCATCATAACGTATTTAGCCAACCAATTATCTTAAGGCTTTTAGAAGTGAGAAATTGTTTACTGCACTAGTTGAAACAGTTGCGCATTGCCGCCGGTTGCAACGGTATTGACGGTCCAGGTCTTTTCACTGACAAAACGCAATAAATAGTCTGGTCCACCTGCCTTCGGTCCTGTGCCAGATAACCCTTCACCACCAAAAGGATTGACGCCAACGACTGCACCGATCATATTTCTATTTACATAGGTATTGCCTACCCGTGTGTGCTCAAAGATCCACCGTGCACGCCGTTCAATGCGGCTATGAATGCCAAGCGTTAAACCAAAGCCCGTTTGATTAATATCCTCAATCACAGCTGGCAAATTCTTCGCCGCAAAACGAATCACATGGAGTACTGGCCCAAATACCTCTTCTTTAAGTTCGTGGATGCTTTCGAGTTCAACGATATGTGGCCCCAAAAAAGTACCCGAATCAGGTAGGCGATGTTGCGGATAGCGATATAGCACCTTGCCCTGTCGGTCCATGGCCGCACTATGTGTCAGTAGCTTTTCTCTCGCCGACGCATCAATCACAGGTCCAATATCAGTCGCAGGGTCTACCGGCTCACCCAGACTGAGTTCTTCACACGCCCCCTTTAGCATCTCGAGCAGATGGTCTGCAGTTTCATTTTGAAGATACAAAACCCGCAAGGCTGAACATCGCTGGCCTGCACTCTTAAAAGCGGATGTGATCACATCATCCACCACCTGTTCAGGCAAGGCGGTAGAATCGACAAGCATGGTGTTCAATCCACCTGTCTCTGCAATCAATGGGACGATTGGGCCAGGCTTTGCTGCCAATTGCCTTTGAATAGTTTTCGCAGCAATCGTCGATCCAGTAAATACCACGCCCGCTATTTGCGGCTGGGCAATAACTGCTTGCCCAGTATCTGGTCCGTTGCCGGTTAGTAGATGTAATACATCTGTCGGTACACCAGCCTTGTACATAAGATCAGTCGCAAAGGTGGAGATGAGCGGTGTTTGCTCCGCTGGCTTTGCCAGCACACTATTGCCACTGACCAGTGCAGCAACAATCTGACCGACAAAAATAGCCAGCGGAAAGTTCCACGGGCTGATACAGGCGAAAACCCCTCGACCGTGATAATGCAACACATTGGTTTCACCCGTTGGTCCTGTCAGATTTTGACCTTCAGCAAATAGACGCCGGGCCATGGCGCTGTAATAAAAACAGAAATCTACTGCCTCACGAACCTCGCTAACACCATCATCGAGGGTTCGACCTGCTTCATGGGCTAGTAGATGAATGAGCTTATTTTGCTCTGCCTGTAATATCTGGCCGAGGTTTTCGATAATCTTCGCTCTCGCATCTACACCAAGACGATTCCATGCAGGATATGCACGATGGGCAGCCTCTGCTGCGGCTATCACATCATTCAGCGTAGCATTTACAAACTCACCAACCCTCTGGGCCTGATTTCCAGGACTATAAAGATCCTCTGTTGCTTGCGATTCCAGGGAACTGCTGCCGCCTGAATAGTTAAAAGGCAAAGACTGTAAACTGCTTTGCAAACTGCTGAGGGCAAGATAATCGTCGAGATCAAATCCTTTAGAATTCGCACGCGGCACCTCACTTCCGACAAACAGATCTTTCGGCAATGGCAGCGCTGGATGGCGTAAGGGTTTACTCGCCGATAGCTTTAATTGCACATCCTCAAGCAACTGGTTTACCGGCAACTGTTCATCCATAAAACGATTAACAAATGAACTGTTAGCACCATTTTCCAATAGCCGGCGTACCAGATAAGGCAACAGATCCTTATGTGCACCAACTGGTGCGTAAACCCTAACGGGGATATCGGGGTGACTTAGATGTAACTGTTTGTAGAGCAGTTCACCCATGCCATGTAGGCGCTGAAATTCAAAGCATTGTCCGTCTGCTGCCAGTGAAATGATCCGTGCCAGGGTATAGGCGTTATGGGTGGCAAACTGTGGATAGATAATATCGGTCGCTGCGAGCAGCTTTTCGGCGCAATACTGATAAGAAAGGTCTGTACTCACCTTACGGGTGAAAACAGGATAATCAGCCAGG
>CBDUKY010000287.1:0-4786 GCA_965367925.1 uncultured Pseudomonadales bacterium
GTTCGGGTCAGAACTAATCTCTCGCTGATAGGGCGTGGTTTTTAACTCAATCCAAAGGGCCGAGACGTGTTGTTGCTTGTCGTAACTTGAAATAAATGATGCAAGCGTTGGTATAGGCTCTCCATCTATTGGCTGATAGTCCCTGTAATCCATTGCCTCTGGTGAGCCAGGTTTATAACGACCAATATCATATTCTGCTAACTGTCGGCTGCTAAGCTGGCAGATAGGCGGATGCTTTTCCTCGACATATTGACCTTGCTTGTTTCTGGTGATGCGCTTATTCAAGAAGTAGTCGTGTTGAATCACAAGCGCATTGTCTGTGGCCAGATGCACATCAAACTCAATGCCATCAATTTGCTGTGATAAACAATATTTGAAACCGCTAAGACTGTTTTTTGGATACAGCCCTGAGTAGCATTCACTGGCAACAACGAGTGGTTTCATTGGTCGTTCCTATTGTCTGGGTAGCCATTGGTCGAGCTCAAATTTGTGCCCATGTGGATTGGAGGTGTTGTATCATTGCCCGCACCAGCTGCCGTCAAACGAGCCGTTTTTCTTGCCGTTCTTGAACGCCTACAAAAAAACTTCATGCAATTTATCATTGCTCCGGCGTGATAAATTTGGACACGGGTTAAGAGCCTCATGATGACGCGACCATTTCCTGCCTACAAGGGCGAGGACCCCTTTATATTTGTTAGCTACGCTCACCGGGACTCAGTAGAAGTCTTCGCCGAGCTTCTCTGGCTGCGTCAACAGGGATATAACATCTGGTACGATGAGGGTATCGAGCCAGGGTTAGAATGGCGCGAGGAAATCGCTTCAGCAATTAGCAGGTGCAGTGCGCTGGTCTATTTTGTAACCCCGGCCTCAGTGACGTCAGAAAACTGTCGCAATGAAGTGCATTTCGCAGCTGACGAGAAGATCCCAATTCTTTCAGTCCACCTTCGAACGACCGAATTAACCGGTGGCTTACGTTTAACGCTTTCTACGCGTCAGGCAATTCACAAGTACGAACTCTCGAGGCAAGGGTATCAGGAGAAACTGCTGCATCGACTAGGTAGCTATGTCAATGCGACATCGAAGGGGCTTACGGCACCCGTGGAAAGACCAGCGAAGATAAATCGTAAGATCTGGTTTGCTGCTATTGCTCTACTCCTGCTGATTGGTCTAGCGGGAACACTCTTATCTTTGTCGAGTCTGTTGCCGACCGAGGATTTTGGAAATCAATATTCAGCATCAGAGACAAGGACCGAGGCGCAATCACGGTTGCGATCTGTGGCGGTATTGCCTTTTACGAATTTGATTGATGACAAAGCGAATGAACAATTTGCTGATGGCTTGTCCACAGACCTGTTGACCGGCTTGTCTCAGATCAATAATCTGCGCGTTGCACCTGGTAGCTCGTCGTTCGCTTTTAAAGGCCAATTTAGTGATATTGGTGAGATCGGCAGGAAGCTCAAAGTTGATACTGTGCTTGAGGGCAGTGTGCGCGTTGTTAACAACAAGGTTCGGGTTACCGCGCAGTTGTTATTAGTGGAAGATGGATATCAGCTGTGGTCCGAATCATTTGATCGGGATTTTGAAAACCACCTGGCGCGAACCGATGCTGTACCAGGACAGGCGAATGAAGTATTTGCACTGCAGGATGAAATTACCCGGCATATTCTCAGTGCGATTCGCTTGCACCTAATTGAAGCTGTCCAAGGTGACGACGATGTCACGCCTGGCGCATACAATCTTTATCTGATTGCCCGGGATAATATGCGTGAGCGGACTTATGAGAATCTACAAAAAGCTCACGGACAATTTTTGCAGTCAGTGACTATCGATCCATCCTTTGCGCCGGCCTGGTCAGATCTCGCACGTTCAACCCTGCTACTTGCCGATGCACAATATGGCAAAATCCCAACGGAGGAAGCTATTGCCGAGGCCCAGGGGCAATTGGATAAAGCTTTTGCGCTTGCGCCGGATCTTGCAACCGCTCATGCGACCCAGGGTTTTCTGCATGTGGTTGCTAGTAATCGGATCGAGGCGTTAAGTAGTTTTCATCAGGCGATCGCCAGCGACCCGAATGAAGCATATGCCTACTTTATGATTGCTGACATTCTAATTGATAGTGGTGACTTCAATGAATCTTTGAAGATGCTGGAGAAGGCACACAAGCTTGATGAAGATCACTCAATTATCAAGTATCGGTTGCTTGTGCTGTATCTTGCACAGAAAAATTATACTGCGGCGCGAAATCTGGTGCGCACGGATCAGTCTTTGTTGGTAGATGCACTAATTGCATTTCGTGAGTATCGAACTGCTGACGGTATAATAAAGGCGAAGCAATATCTTGAGGTTGCGGAAGAACCCTTTGCAGCAGCGCATCTACGGCTGGAGTTGTCGAGACGATATTATTATGGGTTAGGTAATGTGAGTCAGGCGCAATCCAGTGTGAGCAAATCGTTTACCGTGGCGGGGCATCTTTACTTTCAAAGTCTTCAGTATCCGGAGGTTGCTTATCAGGTACTCAGGCAAGTACCCGAGAAATACACGAACCGAATTAGCCGCTATTTACTTGTTCGAAGCGAGATATTTACAGGTCGCTTCGATGCCTGTGTAGAAACCATTGCCGAATCACCATTATCGAATCAGCCGCTACAGGGGCAGGTATATTCAAGTTTACCGGGTAGCAATATCGAGTTGGCTTTTTATAACGCTTACTGTTTACAACAAATCGGTCAGGTAGAAGCGGCTCAGGCATTGAATGAAGAGGTTTTGCGTTATGTGAATCGCGCGATCGCTAACGGTGAACCTCATGGCTATTTTCGCGCGCTGTCGCGTTCAACCTTGCTGGCGGGAAAACCGGACGAGGCGATGACCTTATTACGACAAGCCTGGGATGATAAGGCGCTTGATTGGACAGATCTACAAAGTCCCTGGTTTGATGAACTGCGAGACCACGCGGAATTTGCACAGCTTAAGAAAGCAGTTCAAGATCATATGAATCAGGAGCGTAAGGTGCTTGGCTGGGACGCCATCGAGATCTAGTTGTCGCGCGCTATTCGTTTATCCATTGCACCGCCTCTTCCGGGGCGAAAAAGATTTTAAACACGCCGCTTTCTATCTGGCTCATAAATCGTTGAAAAATACCGGCCTTGTCCGGGCCTGGGGCAACCAGTGCCACCTTTGCACCGGCCGCGAGGCTAACATGTTCGATCGCGAATTGTAGGTAAGCGCCAAAGTCCTCTTCTGTGACCAAAGTTAAATCGGCCTGCGAGAAGTCGCACAACCTATTCAGCTCAGCTGAGTAGTTCGGGTCATGTATGAAAAGGTTGGTTGCGCGGATAAATGTGGCGAGATCTGGCGATTGCTTAATGACGATATAGGCGTAGTTTTTTGCTGGAATAATCGTGTGCTCAATCACTGGCTATCTCATCCTTTGCGAAATTATTTGGTCTTCAAGCCTCGGAAAACTAACGCGCAATGTTATGGCTTTGAGTGAGTTTGACCGGTAATTTTCGCTAACACCAACAATTGTTGCTATGTGCGATAAGGCTCACACGAACTTAGGAGATTGCCTACTAGTAATATTAAAATAATATTAATTATCTTGGCTTATGCACTCGTTTGGTGCTTGCAGGATGAGCTTTTAGCATATCGCCAGTGCGGGTTGGACGCGCAACGAGTTCGCCCTGACAATTAGGGCAAATATTATCTAACCTATCAGCGCAGGTTTTACAAAAGGTACATTCGAAACTGCAAATTCTTGCCTCGTGACTGCCGGCAGGTAGGTCCCTATCGCAATGTTCACAACCTGGTCTTAATTCAAGCATGGTCAGCCGCCCTCTTTGGTCCATAGAATATCGCCCAACAGCTAAAATCATCTGAGATAGATTCAAAACTGTGCGCCCTCTGTGCTGGTACTAAAATAGCGTCGCCGGTCTTAAGGGAAAATGTCTCGCCCTCACTCTTCAAATTCGCACTTCCGCTAGCGACAAAATAGTACTCGTCTTGATCATGGGGCGTTTGTTGATCAGGCTGCCGGGGTTGGTAAAGTATGACGCTAGCATGTTGATCTCCATGGGCGAGAGCAAATGGTAATGGCGCTTGTTTATCAATAAGCGTCAGCATGGTTTTTAGCGGCGCATGTTTGATTGCTGTACTCATTGTTGTTGCGCCTCGTTTACTTGACCGATTCTGTAGCTAGAAACGTTTTCTGGTTCCTTGACCTGGGGCAAGTTTGCTGGGCAGGGGATGGGCTTGCCAGTAGAAACAGTCAGGGGAATCACACCTGCCCAGATCGCCTCCTTATAGTCTTCTTCAAGATCAATGGGAAAACCTTCTCTGGTTTTTGCTGAAGCCTCTTCAATAGGGAGTCTTAGTACCGTTGTTGCATTGATCTCCTTTTTCGATGCTGTGCGTAATGTGTCCCAGCGCCCGGCGAACATGCCGTCGATCATCGTTTGTAGGCTCGCAATTTTTTCCTCTGGGTCGTCGACGATCTGTGGTCTACCAAAGATCATCGCTGAACGGTAATTGGCTGAGTGATGAAAGGCCGATCTCGCCAGTACAATACCGTCAAGGTGTGTCACTGTCAGGCAAACGTTTGATGTCTGTGAAGCCAGGAGTGCGCGACTAGCACGAGAGCCATGCCAGTAGACATGATCGCCCTGGCGCCAGTGGAAGGTTGGCGTTACAACCGGTTGGCCATCCACAAGATGACCTAGATGGCAGATTGGGCTGGCATCAAGTATTTGGTTGATGGTTTGGCGGTCAAAATGGCCCCTGTTCGGCGAAC